>NZ_QSRV01000016.1:278-55551 GCF_003437235.1 Collinsella sp. TF07-1 | reverse complement strand
TCGGTTCCGTAACGACTCGGCCGTTCGGGTCAGGCGGGGCTGAATGGAATTTGGCGAATGAGGGCGCCGTTGGCGCCTTCATTCTTTATATATGTTGGGAGCGCCAGGCGGTGGGGGTGGTGCCGGTGTGTTGCTTGAAGGCTTGGGCGAAGGCGGCCTGCTGAGGGTAGCCTAGACGCTCTGCAACCTGCGCTATCGTTAGCGAGCTGTCGGCCAAAAGGTCCTGTGCTCGCTCCATACGGCGTCTGCGGATGTAGGCGCCCAGGGACTCGCCAGTTTGGGCCTTAAAGGTGGCGCATAGTTTGGAGCGGCTTGTGTAGAGCCTCTCGGCCACTTCGTTGACACCCACACGCTTGCCTTTGTCGAGCGCGCACTCAATCATCGCCGTCGCTTCCTCGGCAATGGTTATGCTGGCGCGTGTGTCTGCCGCCCGCCGCGCCTGCTTGTGGGCCGCGCGCGAACAGGCGAGCTCCGCGACCATGGTCTCCACGATGCCTTGCATATAGACGTGTCCGCCTACGGTGCGGGCGCGGTCCTCGTTAATCCGGCGCAGCGTGTGGCAGATGGCAGACGTCGCCTCCTCGTGCCACGACTCGGCAAACGCTTCAAAGACTCCTGCGAACTCAGTGGGATACCGATGCTCCAGCTCGTCAAAATACCCGGGCAAAAAGAGCACCGAGCGCGAGTGATAAAGCTGCCCTGCAAACAGCGGACTTAGCTCCTCGCCGCAGCTATCTTGGATAAAGCTGCACACCGCGCTGTTCGGCCACGGTCCATGCAGGGGTTTAAGGTTCGCAGGCGTTATGCCGGCTTCGGGCATGCACATGAGCGTGGGCGCGCTGACCTCGCTCACGCACGCGTACGGTTCGGGTGTGTATTCGGCCAGGTACATATCGTGCGTCGGGGTAATGTAATGCTCCATGACGATGCAGGCAGGGGAGAGGGGCATGATCCATGCGCGTCCGTGCGCCCGATCGTTTGCCACCTCGCCGGTAAAGACGGCGCCCTTGCCGGTAAGCTCCAGGCCAAACTGCTCAAACTGCGGTGCATAGAGCTCGGTTATGTCGGTCGCTGCCCGCCGTATTTGCAAAAGCGTCCCTTTCCTTTGCAGAAACGTCCACGCCTGGCTCGATTGTGAGCCATGGCTAACACATCAATGATAAGTTCATTACGGTTAACTCTCAAGCCGTTAGAAAGGAATCTCATGGCAAAGGGATCAAAAAAGGAAGGCGGCGGTATCGGCGAGCTGCTTGCATATGCCGGCGACCGTAAATCCCTAACATATTTGGGCATGGCCCTCTCGGCGCTCTCGCAGCTGCTGAGCTTTGGCCCGTACGTGTGCATTTGGCTTGTCGCGCGCGATCTGATCGCCGTGGCACCTAACTGGAGCGAAGCCTGCGGCATCGCGACGTATGGCTGGTGGGCCGTGGGGTTTGCGCTGGCAAGCATCGTGGTCTATTTCGTGGGGCTCATGTGCACGCACCTGTCTGCGTTTCGCTGCGCGTCCAATATTCGCAAGACTACGAGCGAGCACCTGCTTAAGCTGCCGCTTGGCTACTTTAACACACACGCCACCGGTGAGCTGCGCCGTATCGTAGACGGATGCGCCGCTTCCACAGAGACTTTGCTCGCACACATGCTGCCCGATATCGCAGGCGCCGCCGCCATGGTCGTGGGCTTGCTCGTGCTGCTTTTCGCCCTCGATTGGCGCTTGGGCGCGGCATGCCTCATTTCGGTGGCCGTTTCGTTTTGCGCCATGGCCACCATGATGAGCGGCAAGGGCGCCGAGTTTATGAAGGCCTACATGGGCGCGCTGGTCAAGATGAACAAGACCGGCACCGAATACGTGCGCGGCATCCCCGTGGTCAAGGTGTTCCAGCAGACGGTCTACTCCTTTAAGGCGTTCCACGACGCGATCGCCGAATACGCCGACATGGCGCAAAACTATGCGGGCACGTTCTGCCGAGGCCCGCAGGTGCTCAACCTTACCGCGCTCAATGGTCTTGTGACATTCCTGTTGCCCGTGGCGTTGCTGTTGGCGCCGGGCGAGACGGACTTCGCGCATTTTATGGCCAACTTCACGTTTTACGCGATATTTTCGGCCGTGGTACCAACGGCCATGACCAAGCTCATGTTTGTGGGCGAGGCCTCTCAGATGAGTGCCGATTCGCTGGCTCGCATTCGAAGCGTCATGGATTCCAAGCAGCTCTCCGTGCCTGCCCAGCCCAAGCACCCCGCCGGCGGCGACGTGCGATTTGAGGACGTGAGCTTTACCTACGAGGGTGCCGAGGCACCTGCCGTCAACCATGTGAGCTTTAGCGTTTCTGCAGGTAGCACCCTCGCGTTGGTGGGTCCCTCTGGCGGCGGTAAGTCAACCTGTGCCAGTCTGATCCCGCGTTTTTGGGATGTTTCCGCAGGTCGTGTGCTCGTAGGCGGTGTAGACGTTCGCGACATGGATCCGCACGAGCTTATGGACCAGGTCGCCTTTGTGTTTCAGACCAACCAGCTGTTCCGGCAAACACTTGCCGATAACGTGCGTGCCTCCAAGCCTACAGCTACTGACGACGAAGTGCGCGCGGCCCTCTCCGCGGCCCAGTGCGACGATATCGTGGCCAAGCTCCCGCAGGGCATCGACACCATGCTCGGCGCCGGCGGGGCGTACCTTTCGGGCGGCGAGGTCCAGCGCGTGGCACTCGCCCGCGCAATCCTTAAGGACGCGCCCATCGTGGTGCTCGATGAGGCCACAGCGTTTGCCGACCCCGAGAACGAGGCGCTCATCCAGCGTGCCTTTAGCAAACTGGCGGCGGGTCGCACAGTCATTATGATCGCGCACCGGCTTTCGACCGTGGTGGGGGCCGACAAGATCGTGGTGCTCAACCAAGGTAGCGTGCAGGAGACTGGCACCCATGCCGAGTCGCTGTCCCAAGAGGGTCTGTATGCCAAGATGTGGGCCGAATACGAACAGGCCGCGAGCTGGAAGATCACTGCTGCCGCGGATGCCGCCGTCACGAAGGGGGGCGAGGCCTAAATGTTCGCCTCATTCCAAAAGAAGTATTTCCTATCCGATAAAGGCGTCGCCGGCGTAAAACGCGGCATTTTCTGGACCGCGCTCACCAATCTCATTACCATGGCCGGCATGGGCTTATTGTTCCTGGTCATGGCCGGTTTTGTCGAACATCTCGCCACCGGTGCCGACCTGCCGGATGCCCTGCCGATTGTGGGCGGCCTCCTGGTCTTTTTCGTGTTGCTCTTTGCCTCTAACTGGCAGCAGTATTACTACACCTACTGCATCTTTTACGAGGAGTGCGGCAAGCAGCGTATGGAGATTGCCGAGCGCTTGCGCAAGCTGCCGCTGTCGTTTTTTGGCCGTCGTGATCTGGCCGATTTAACCGAGACCATCATGGGCGACGTCCAGGCCATGGAGCACGCCTACAGCCACGTGCTGGGAGAGCTTTGGGGTGCCATCATCGCAAGCGCCATTGTGTTCGTGGCGTCGCTGTTCTTTTGCTGGCAGCTGGCGATCGCGGCGTTTTGGAGCGTGCCCGTGGCCTTTGCCGTGCTGTATCTGACACGCGGCCCCATGACCCCGGTGTTCGACCATGTGCGCGCCGAGAAGGTCAAGGTTACCGAGGCGATCCAGGAGACGCTTGACTGCGTGCGCGAGATCCGCGCCACCAACCAGGAGGCTCATTATCTTGAGGGGCTCAACGCCGTGATCGATGCCGAGGAGCGCGAGACCACCAGAGGCGAGCTCGCCAATGGGCTTTTGGTCAACTCCGCCTTTGCCATCCTGCGCCTGGGGATTGCCACCACGTTGGTCACGGGCGCTGCGATGGTCGCCTCCGGCCAGGTCGACTTTTTGATGATGTTTGCCTTCCTGCTTATGGTGAGCCGCATCTATGCGCCCTTTGATCAGGCGCTGATGCTGATGTCCGAGCTGTTTGCCGCCGAGTCGTCGGCCAAGCGCATGCGTTCCATCATGGAAGAGCCCGTGGCGCGGGGCAGCGAGCAGTTTGAGCCCGTAGGCCACGATGTGGTGTTCGATCATGTGGCATTTGGCTATGGTGCGGGCGAGGACGGCCGCGCCGGCGAGAAAGTTCTTACCGATGTGAGCTTTACCGCCAAGGAAGGCGAGGTCACGGCACTGGTCGGTCCTTCGGGCTCCGGTAAGTCCACGGTGAGCCGCCTGGCCGCGCGCTTTTGGGACGCCACCGAAGGCACGGTCACCGTGGGCGGCGTGGATGTTGCGAGCGTGGATCCCGAGGTGTTGCTGCGCGACTACGCCATTGTGTTCCAAGACGTGCTGCTCTTTGACGACACGGTGATGGGAAACATCCGTCTTGGTCGTCGCGATGCCACCGATGAGGAAGTGCTTGCTGCCGCGCGTGCCGCCAACTGCGACGAGTTTGTGAGCCGCATGCCGCAGGGCTATGACACCATGATCGGCGAGAACGGCTCCAAGCTGTCCGGCGGTGAGCGCCAGCGCATCTCTATCGCCCGTGCGCTGCTCAAAGACGCGCCTATCGTGCTGTTGGACGAGGCGACGGCGAGCTTGGATGTGGAGAACGAGACCGTGGTTCAGCAGGCGCTCTCCCGTCTGCTTGCAGGTAAGACGGTTATCGTTATTGCCCACCGTATGCGTACGGTGGAAAATGCCGACAAAATCGTTGTACTCAAGGATGGTGTGGTTGCCGAGCAGGGCACTCCGGCGCAGCTCAAGGCGGCAGGTGGAGAATTCGCCCGCATGGTGGCGCTGCAAAAGGAAGCAGCTACCTGGCAGTTGTAAGAAGGGGCAAAGGGACAGTCTCTTTGTCACATTGACAATCGGTTACTCCGCATCGTTAATTTTCAAAAGGTTAGCCATGGCTGACCTAGATAGTTAGATAAAATTGAGATATTTCAAAAGCGTGCTCGAGCAAACTTGTTTACTCGGGTGCTGAGGCACCATGCCGCGTCCAATGCGGCAAAAGGGAGAGACATCATGAAGAAGTCCACGTTCAACACCCTGCTTGTTGGTGGCGGTTTTCTGCTTGGTACGGCTGGCATCAAGCTGCTCACCAGCGCTCCGGTAAAGAACGCCTGCGTGCAGGGTATCGCGTGCGGCATGCGCATCAAGAACGGCTACCAGGACATGGTCGAGCAGGCCAAGGCTAATGTCGACGACATGGTTGCCGAGGCGGCCTACATCACCCAGAGCGAGGCCGCTGCTGACGAGGCAGCCGAGTAACGCTCCCAGGCACAAACTATGAGATTCTCGATTATCAGCGAGATCCCCGGCAGGACCCGTCTTCAATTGGCGGGTCCTGTGCCAGAGAGCGATCTCGATGCACTTCTTAAGCTCAGCGGCGATATCGACGGCGTGCACAAGGTGCGCGTATATGGCCGTATTGGCCAGATGGCGCTCGAATACGACGAGCCACGTCGCGCGAGCGTGCTCGACGCCTTGGGCGCACTCGATGCTCAAGCTATCGCCGATGCCAAGTCGGGCTATGTGATGCAGCTTGAGCCGCGCAAGCACAAACTCGTTATGGACCTGGCGACACTCGTCGGCGCCCACTACGCGCGCCGCTGGTTCTTGCCGACGCCTCTGCGTGCGGTGTTTGTCGTGGCCGGTTACATGGCATTTTTGCGCGCTGCCCTTCATGAGCTGGCGCAGCCGCGCCTGACCGTTCCCGTGCTCGACGCTTCGGCCATCGGCATTTCGTTCGTCAAGCGTGATGTCGACACCGCGGGCCAGACAATGTTCCTGCTCAACGTGGGCGAGCTGCTCGAGGACTACACCCGCGCCATGAGCGAAAACGAGCTCATCAACTCGCTGCTCGATGTACCCGACAAGGCGCAAAAGGTCGTCGGCGATACCGAGGTAAGTGTTGCCGCCACCGAGCTTGAGCCCGGCGACTTGGTGGCCGTGCGCACTGGCATGTCCATTTGCATCGACGGTGTCGTCGAGCAGGGGAGCGCTATGGTCAACCAGGCGACCCTGACCGGCGAGCCGCTGGCCGTTGAGCGCAGCGTGGGCGACGACGTGTTCGCCGGTACCGTCGTGGAAGACGGCAGCATCTTGGTGCGCGTGCGCGCCAACACGGCGCAGACCAAACTGCGCTCGATCGTCTCGCTCGTGCAGACGGCCGACTCGCTCAAGTCCGAGGGCCAGTCGCATATGGAGGACCTCGCCAACAAGATCGTCCCGTGGAACTTCCTGCTCGCGGGCCTGGTTGCGCTCACCACGCGCAGCCTTATCAAGACCTCGGCGGCGCTGATGGTCGACTACTCGTGCGCACTCAAGCTCACGGGTTCCGTCGCCGTCATGACCGCCATGAGCGATGCCGCCAAGATGGGCGTCATGGTCAAGGGCGCGAAGTACTTTGAGTCGTTTGCCAAGGCTGACACCATCGTGTTTGATAAGACCGGCACGCTTACTGAGGCGCAGCCGCGCCTGGCTTGCGTGCTGACGACAGATGGCTGGAGCAAGGACGAGGTCCTGCGCCTTTCCGCTTGCTTGGAGGAGCATTTCCCGCATCCGGTGGCGCGTGCCGTGGTCAACGCCGCCCTCGAGCGCGGGCTCGAGCACCGCGAGCGCCATGCCGCGGTCGAGTACATCGTGGCGCACGGCATCGCTTCGTCCATCGAGGGGCGTCGCGCCATTATCGGTTCGGCGCACTTTGTATTTGAGGACGAGGGTGCGCAGCTCGAGTCCGACATCAAGGAGCAAATCGAGCTCCAGATGCAAGGCCTGTCGCCGCTGTATCTGGCGGTCGACGGCAAGGTCGTCGGCGTGCTCGGCATCGAGGATCCGCTCAAGGCCGGGGTCCGTGAGGCCATCGCCGACCTACATGCGCTGGGCGTCAAGCATGTCGTTATGCTCACGGGCGATTCGGAGCGCACGGCCGAGCGCATTGCGCGCGAGGCGGGTGTCGACGAGTTTAAGGCCGAGCTGCTGCCCGAGGACAAGTACGCCTATGTGGAGCGCATTAAGGGTGAGGGGCGCCACGTTGCCATGGTGGGCGACGGCGTCAACGATTCGCCGGCACTCGGTTTGGCCGACGTGGGGCTGGCAATGGGTGGCGGAAGCGACATCGCCAAGGAGGTCGCCGATATCATCCTGACCGACACGGATCTGGCCGCGATCGTGCGTTTGCGCCGCATGAGCCAGGGCCTCATTGATCGTCTGACGAGCTCCTACTCTAAGGTGATGCTCACCAACTCGGCGCTGTTGGCATTGGGTATTACCGGCGCGATTACCCCGCAGACGTCGTCACTGCTGCACAACGGCTCGACGATTGCCTACAGCCTGAGCAACGCGAAGGCTTACCTGCGTTAGCAGACGTGTTCGCCCACGTTATCTGGCCTGCGCCCAGACGGCATCGGTGTCGTCCGGGCGCAGGTCTTTTGCATTTGGATGCCAACGTATGGGTTGATTCGTTTTGCGCCGACCATGCCGAGTCGCTTGCCGCGCGTGCGTTTATTGGGCAGGCGACGGAGATGGGGGCGTTGCTGTTCTTTCCGGTGCATATCGCCAAGGACGTGCTGTACGTTGTCCAGCACGAACTGAAGCGTAGCGTTCTTGCCAGCGGGGGAGCGCTCGACGAGGCATCTGCCCGTGCAATTGGCGATGCGGCGTTGGCGTTTGTTCGGAACATGACCGAAAACGCCACGGCCGTGGGTGCGGATGCGTCGGACCTTTGGCTGGCCGACAAATTCTTAGCACTCCATCGCGATTACGAGGACAACTTGGTGCTCGCCGCGTGCAAGCGCGCGCAGGTCGATTACTTGGTGACCAACGATCGCAAGCTGCTCGAACATGCCGATCTTGCAGCAAAGACACCTTGTCAAATGATGCCGATTCTTGCCTTGGCCGAACGCGGCGGCGCGGCAATCGGTTGACGCGAACTGTTTGCGGGCCTCTTGGACGACGATGCGCCAAGGGGCCCGCGTCTGCTATTTACAAAAGCTCGGCCTTAATGGCGGGACTTTCTGCGAGCTGCTCGGCTGCCTTTTCGTCGGAGCTGTCGAGTGCTGCCAGACTGCGGTAGACCCACTCGTTGACCTGGGTGTTCTTGACGCCTGCGGTCTGCATGAGGGCGCCTACCTCGCGGATTGCTGCGAGCAGATCGGCTTTGGGACCCGCGAGCTCGAGCTCGATACCGTGGTAGGCGGCCACGCCGCGGTTCTCACTCACGTGGTCGATAAAGCCCTCGACGGTCTCAAGCTGCTGGGCGAGAGCTGCATCATCGTCAACGTCCAGCGCGACGAGTGCGTTCGATACCGTGAGGGCGGGATGTCCGCAGGGGACAAAGCCCTCGATGACATCCATAGCTTCGGTAATGGTTGAGCCCAGGCCTGCGAGGGCATCGACGAGTTGCTGCTTGGTATCCATAACGGTCCTTTCGACGGGTCAATTTTGCTTGGCGAAAATATACGTGACGCGATCGGTAACAAAAGTGCGAAGTGCGGCGCACATTGGGGTCTTCACAGCTCGTGCATAGAACAGCTGTCCGCTTTCAGAACGTGGTAAGATAACACTCCACAAGCGGGGCTCGCCCCGTATGTTCCTTGAAAAGTCGACGGTTATCGGGTGTTTGCAGGCCCGATACCATCCAGACTTTCCCGACATTCGGGGGCGACTGGTTTCGACACGATAGCTCTGAGAGAGGAAGCAAGCCGAGGTCTCCTCGCCTCGTTAAACAGGGGTACCGTCAAATTGAATTGACAACAACTCTTCTTTTGAGCCTATGGCTCTCGCTGCTTAATTTATAGCGGCGCGTCAACCCGGTGATTTCCCCGACACCGGCGCGACGTCATGTTAGGGGAATGCTCCTGCGCACGTAATCGGTATGGCGCAGGCTAAGACTGAACCGGTTAGGACGCCGCGAGCGTGTCGCTGCGCGCAAAGCGTCCGAGACTAAACCAGCGACTGAGCTTGGAGATGCCAATCAGGGGGCTTTCGTGGACCGGAGTTCGATTCTCCGCGCCTCCACCAACTGTTCAGTAGGCGAACACATACGCGTGTTCGTCGTTAGGCGGGCGTTCGTATTGCTCGTCAGATAGAAAGAAGCCGCTCCATACGGGGCGGCTTCTTTGCGTTCTAGGCCTGCGGCATGATTTCCTGCTCGCCGTCCTCGTCCATGTACGGCATGAGGAACACGCCGCCCTGCTCGGTGGTCAGCAGCAGATACTCGCGGTTGTGCTCGTCGCACACGATTTCCTGGCCGATGCCCTCGGGCAGGTCGTATATGGGGCCGTCCGTGCGGGCTTGCCTCACGGTCACGTCTTGCGCTCCCATGGCCTGCGACGCGCAGCTTGCGGCGGCCAGGACGATGAACAGCAGGACGACCGCCGCGAGGATGGGGCCGCACCCGCCGTTGCGCTCCTCGTCTGCGGGGCTCGGGTACGGCATGGCCTATCCCACCTTCACCAGATAGTCGTCGGCCTCTGGCTTGCCCGTGGCCTTGCCCACGGCGATGTAGCGCGTTGCGCCGCTGTAGCCCGTGTATCGGCCCCACACGTAGCCGTCGGCGATCTTGTACCAGTTATCCAGCGTCACGGTCTCGCCGCCGGAATAGTGCGCCACCTCGGTGCCGCCCAGGCCGGGGGCGTCGCGCACGCGCAGGTAGTCCACAGTGCAGCGGTAGGTGCCGCCGAAGTTCTCGGTCGTTTCCTGCTGCGCAGGCTGCGGCTGCGGGACGGCTGCGGGGGCGCTTCCAGCAGTGATGCCGAAGCATTCCAGGTAGATGCGCGCCAGCTCGTCCAGGTTGCCGTTGAACTTCTCGCGGTCGCCGTCGTTGTCGATGAAGCCGTTCTCGCACAGGCGGTAGTTGATGCCGCGCGCGGCGGCTCGGTTCGGGTTCTCGATGTCGGAACGGCGCACCAGCTTCTCGGAGCGCCCGGGCATGAACGCCGCCAGCTTGTCGGCCAGCGCATTGTCGTACTCGTCAGGCTCAAAGCCCTCCTTGATGATGACGTGCGCGCCGTGGGCCGTGGCGATGCCGCTGGCGTCCATGTGCAGCTCCACCACCGGCGCGTCGGTGCTCAGGCGGTTAAGCCCGCCGTCGGCGTACCAGTTGCGGGACGTATCGCCCAGCTCGACCTCGGAACCGCCCAGTTCCTTGATTCGCTGGCCCAGGGCGCGAACGCGCTCGGCCTCGGTGCAGCCTCCTGCGCAGCAGCCGGGGTCGCCAGCGCCGTGGCCGCAGATGATGAACAGTTTAGCCATTGCCTACTCCTTCCCGCCTACGGTCACGCCCAGCAGGGCGTCGAGCCACTTGGATGTGATGCCTACCGACTTGAACAGCGTGTAGGCCGCCTGCACGCCGCCTACCACGGCGAAGGCGCACGTGACCCATGCGCCCGGGTCTGCGGGCACGCCGCCCACGAAGCCGGTCACGACGCCCGCCAGGAGCGAGCAGCCCAGCGCCAGGATGCGCGCGGCCTTGCCGGTCATGGCCTCGGTCTTGATCAGCTGCACCGCGAACGGCACGGCGAAAGACAGCACGATGGCTGCGATTGCTTGCATTTCTGTCATTTCGGATTCCTTTCTATCGAGCCGATTCCTTGTAGAGCAGGTCAACGCGGTCGGCGATGTGGTCGACCTTCGCCGCCATGCCCTGGCTGCGCGCCTGGCTGTTCGCCAGGTCGGCGTGCAGCACCTCATTGGAGGTCACGACGGACTCCATGAGCGCCTTCATAGCCTCCATCAGCGCGTTGCTGCGCTCCATCTGCGCGGCGATGCGGCCCTCCATCTGGCTGCGCTCGCGGTCGCGCTGCGCCCGCTCGTTCACCTCGTCCTGCTTTCGCTCTTCGCGCCTGAGGTCGATGTTCGCCTTGCGCTCGTTCTGGGCCTTGAACTCTTCGAGGAACTGCTTGCCGAAGTACAGGACCACTAGGACGAGCAGTGCGCCGAAAAGCGACCCGGGGCCGTACGGCGCGAAGATTTCCAGCACGTCGGTCATTCGTTTTCTCACCTCCTCGAATCGCTGCCGCGATTGTCCGCGAGGTGTCGCCGGGCAAAAGAAAAGCGCCCCCGAAGGGGCGCTCGCTACTCCTGCGGCGCTTCCGGCTGGTCGGGCTCCATGGCTTCCAGCTCGTTGATGCGGTCGCGCCACGTCTGGCGCTGCGAGATGATCTCGGCCACCTCCTTGGCAGCTGCGGCGATGGCCGAGAGCAGGTCGGTGATGGACGATGCGGAGAAGATGCGCTCCACCGCCTTCATGACCTTGTAGTCGCTCTGCTCAAGCTGCTGTTTGTAGCCGTTGATCTCCCCGGCGATTTCCTGTTCCGTCATGGGTCGCTCCTTCCGTTGCTAGGGTAGGGGCATGTTCCCATCCGTGTCGCCTCCAGGTTTGGATTGCATTGAGCAACCCTCCCCCGCGGGATTTCCGAACAGGCTGCGGTACAGCGCGTCCATGGCCCGCACGCTGCGGTGCGCGTCCAGCCGCTTCATGCCTCCGCGCCAGCTCTGGTAGCTCTGCTCCACCTGCTCGGGGGTCATGATGCCATCGGCGACCATGCGGGCCATCTTCTTGAGCTTGCGGCGCTCCCGCGTTATGGAGTCTCGACACGGCTTCACGACTATGCGACCCGTCTCCGTGTAGAAGATGCGCTTCTTCAGCCACGTGAACCCGCGCGTGAGCTTCACCACGCGCGTCTTGCGCGGGTTCAGCTCGATGCCCAGCTCGGCGCATTTGCCCTCTATCAGCAGCAGGCACACCTGCAAGTAGTCCTTGGACTCGTGTATCAGGTAGAAGTCGTCCATGTAGCGCCCGTAAGACTCGGGGCGCAGCATCTCGGTCACATAGTGGTCGATGCAGCTGGGGTGGGCCACGGCGCATATCTGGTTCGGCTCGCTGCCCAGCCCCAGGCCCACATCGCCCTGCGCGTCTATCAGGCGGTGCTCCAAGGCGACCACGCGCGGATCTAGCAGCGCGGAGGCCACCTGGTCTTTGACGGGTTGGTGCGCTATGCGCGCGAAGTAGTCGGAGAAGTCGCCCAGGAGGATGTAGCCCTCGCGGCCGTGCCGCCTCCAGTGGTCGGCCAGGTGGCGCTTGAGCAGCTTCAGGGCGTAGTCGGTGCCGCGCCCCTTGATGTTCGCGGAGTTCGCGGCTATGAGGGTGGGCACGATCGCGGGCACGAGCGCGTTCTGCGACAGCGACTTCTGCACCACGCGCTCGGGGAAGTGCGCGGCGCTGATATGCCTCAGCTTGCCGCGCTCCCATAGGTCGAACCGTATGAAGCCCCGGCATATGTCGCGGCCCTCCAAAAGGTCGCGGCGGGACAGGACGGCGTTGCGCAGGTAGCTTCTCATGTACCTCTGCGTGGACGACTTCCACATGACGCCCCGCGCGGCCTGCTTTGAAGCCTTGCACAGGCTGTTGAGGTCGGCCACAGTCTCAAGCGTGCACGCCTTGACGCGCTCGGCCTTTGCCTTGGCCCGCTTCTCCTCGCGGCGCTTGCGGCGTGCGGCCCTTCTTTGCTCTGAGTTCATAGAGAGCACCCCGCACGGCTTGCAATGTGGCTCTGACAGCCGCTTGAGGTATGGCCATGAAACGCGGCGAAGCCACGGAGCGCCGCGCCATGCAAGCAGCGTCCGGCCACCCTCGCGGGGTGCGTATTTACGGGCGCATGCCCGATGGTCGCGCCTTCCTTCCTCTCCGCGCTCTGCTTTCGGCCCTGGGGCCTACTCGGTCTGGCAGTAAGGGAATCCGGGGCGGGGGCGAACCCAGACGTTCGTCGCCGAATTGTAGTTGGCATTGCCGTTGTTGTTGACGTAGCACACGTTGGACGAGGAGCCACCCATGACGGAACGCAACCACCAATTGTACCGATAAACAAGGCGCGACCGCCGCCCATTATAGCGAACGCAGGCGCTCTAGCTCGGCCTCGGCCTCGGCTATGCGCTCCTCGGTGGACTTCTTGCCCGTCACGCGCACGTTCTTGCGTGCGCCCTTCAGCAGCCTGATCTCCTCCTCGACCATGGCCGCCAGCTCCTCGAAGCGGTTGGCGTTCACCGGCAGGCCGATATCCATGAGGCACTGCATGTCCAGCATCAGCTGCTCGCAGTCCGCTATGGCCAGCGTCAGGTACCGCTTGCGCTCCAATGCGTTGAACGAGCTGTTGGGGTAGAAGCTGTCGGCGCGGTTGACGTTGTACACGATGCTGCGCGCCGTCTCCACCGTTGGCACGGCGTTGAGCAGCCGGTAGGCCTTCGGCACCACGGACGACGACGCCATCAGCTTGTTGACCTCCACGCGGATGGCGATTGCTTGAGTGAAAAACTTGTACTCGGAAACCTCACGGTTGCGCTGGTAGACGCCGCTCACATGCACCTCCTGGGGAAACTGGCGGAAAAAAACGGCCCGCTTCGCGGGCGAGAGGCGACCGCGCAAGGCGGTCGCCTAAAAGCAGAGTATAGAGCACTCGGCTGGCTAGCCGACGAGGAAGCCGGGGCGGGGGCGAACCCAGACGCTCGTCGCCGAACCGCAGCCGGCAATGCCGCCGTTGTTGACGTAGCACACGTCGGACGAGGAGCCACCCACGACGGAACGCAACCACCAACCGTACCGAGTTCCGTTGATTCGGTGCGCGGTGTCCCTGAACAGGTCCCACTGGCAGTCAAAGCCGACGCTGTAGCCCTTGGTGCCCCACACCGGGCATCCGTACACCTCCATCTCGGACAGCGAGAACACCTTGCCAATATCCTGCCAGCTCCACGAGTTGGAGTCGTTGAGCGCGCCGCTGGCGCTGTAACGCTTCTCAAGCAGGACGCGCTGGGTAAGCAGGTACTTGGTCAGCCCCTCGGGCAGGCACGCCTCGAAGGCCGTCTCCCACGCCTTGAGGTTGCTGTTGGGGTAGGGGCATTTCTGGTCGGCGGTGCCCTGGTTCGTGTTGGTCGTGTTCCACATCAGGAAGCTGTCGTTGGCAACGCCGGTCACGGTCTTGGCCACGGCGATGGGCGCGGAGGCCACGAAGGCGATGTGGTGGCCTTTGGAGCTGTCGCCGCAGCAGTAGTACGGGTCGAAGTGCGCCAGGAGGAAGCGCACGGACTGCTGGGCCGCCACGCCCGACGCGCTTACCAGCGGCACGTCGATGTAGTCTCCCACGCGCAGGCCCGCGAAGTTGCCGCTGGCGGCTCGCTTGTGCAGCGCGTCGTACACGCTGCCGCTGCCGATCTCTCCCGCCAGGATGGTGGCGATGTTCTGCCCGCCGTACTTGCCGATTTGGCCCTGGCGGTTGTACTCGGCGTTGTTGAGCGCCGTCTGCGCGTTGCTGCGCGCGGTATCGTCGATGACCTCGTAGCCGATGCCGCCCACCGACAGGGTTTTCGCTTGTGCCATTTCGTTGCCTTTCTACTTGAGGTTGAGGGTTGTGCCGGACGCCGTGCAGGTGCTCCCGAACGTGATGGTGCTGCCAGATGCACTGGCCTTGGAGGCGGGGCAGTACACGGTGCCGTCGTCGTAGATGAACGCGTCCGTGGCGTCGGCCAGCTTGCCGTACAGGTCGGCTATCTGCTGCTTCTGCTTGGCCATGTCCGAGCTGCCCGCGCTGCCCTGCGCCACGCTGTTGGCTATCTGCAGGGCGATGTTTGCCGCCGCGTCGGCGTTCGAGGCCGCGCCGTTTGCCGCAGCCGTGGCGGCTTGCGAGGCCGTCTTCAGCTGCGACGCCTCGGTCACGCGGTCGCTTTCCGCCGTGGCTCGCTTCTTCTCGGCCTCTGCGCGCTTGGTTTCGTCGGTCTGGCGTGCCTTCTCGTTCGTGGCGCGCTGGTTTTCCGCGCTCGCGCGGGAGGCCTCGGCCTTCTGCATCTGCGCGTTCAGCGCGCTCACGTCGGCTAGCTGCCCTTCGAGGTTCGCGATGATCGCCTCCACCGCATCGACGTACGGGCCGGATATCTCGCCCGACGCGCTCGCCGAGGGCAGCACGTTCACCAGGACGTTCTCGGTGGTGGCGTCCAGCCCTGCCGCGTTCCGCACGCGCACGTAGCACACCTTGAGCAGCCCGGCCACGCCGAAGACGGCGGGGTCGACCGTCACGGTGGCCACGTTGTCGCTGATGCCAGTGAACTGCTGCTCAACGTAGGTGTGGTCGGGCTTCGCAGCCATGAGGTGCACCTTGCAGCCCGTCAGGGCCGCCTTCTTGTCGCCGTCGTAGATGGCGGCCTTCAGGACCTCGGCGCTGTCGCCCTGGTGCACGGTGATGACGGGCGGCGCTATGTTGGTCTTCTTGAGGTTGAGCGTAAGCTCGTGCGTTGCCATGCCTCATTCCTTTCCTTCGGCCGCAAGTGTCCGCGATATGTCGCCGGGCTGCGCTCTGTGGACCCCGCATATCTCCTCGTCGGTGAGCGCCGAGAAGTCCACGGCGTTGGCCTCGCCGCCTTCCGCGTCCATGACGGCCACGGGGCTGGACACGAGCGTGAAGCCGCCCTTGCCGTCGAACTCGAACACGTCTTCCGATTCCACGATGGCCCGCGCCGTGGCCGGGTCGCTGATGCACTCGAACACCGGAAGCGCCTCGGGCGGCTTCGGCGCACCGTCGAGCGCCTGCGGCGCTTCGGGCTGCTGCACAAGGTGGTAGAACATTCCGTTTCCTCTCTCGCTGGTCTAGTTTCCCGTGATGCTGCTCATGCCGGTGATGATTCCGTTCACCACGTTGATGGTGCCCCACGTCCAGTTGTTGCCGTTGTTGGTGATGCACCCGATGAACTGCGTGGAGCCCGTGTACCCGTAGGTGCCGCCGCTGCTCGGACTGGTTCCTATGGCGAACTTCGGGGCGAGTATCCTGGCGGTGCCCGACGACCCAATGTCTGCGCGGCTGCTATCCAGGTACACGTAGTTGTTGGAGTTCTCCTGCAGCTTCACGTACGCCGAGCCGCCCGCGTTGCTGTTGCCGCTCCTCATGTACAGCTGCTCGTCGGGATGGCTCATGTAGCCCGCGTAGTAGGGGGTCGTCAGCCACGTCTGGCGGTAGTAGCGGTTGACTGCCAGGAAGCCGTAGCCGCAGGCGGATATGCCCACGCCGTCGGTCGAGCTCGCCGTGGGGCTGTCCTTCGCGTGGACGGCCTCGATGGTGCAGTACTCGGTCGAGCCGTTCACGAACGACGCTCCCGGGTTGTTGTTCGTCGTCGCGCCGGTGGTGATGTAGTTGGTTGACGACGTGCCGACCATGTTGCAGCGGAACATGGAGGTGCTGCCCGCCAGCACGGTGCCCGCGATGATGGAGCCGTTCTTGTCGTATATCTGGAAGCCGTTGGTGGCGTTGATGTAGACCCTGTTGCCGTTGCTGTCGGTCATGAAGATGGAGCCGTCGCGCAGGTAGAAGGCCCCGCTGTCGAGGTCCCAGTACGAGTTCCCGCCTTTGATGCGGCCCGTGGTCAGCTCGTCGGCGGTCACGCCGTCGCCGGTTATGGCCGTGCGCCACTTCCACGCGCCGCTGGAGTACTTGGAGTTGGCCACGCCGATGATTCCGCCGCCTATCTTGACGCACTTGGTGGCGCTCTCGGGCTTTTTGTCGTACACCAGGATGCCTTGGCCGGGCTCCTCGTACACCCAGCCACCCGTGGTGTTCACCTCGCTGTTGAGCATGTCAACGATCTTCTTGCGGATATCCGTCGGCAGCTGGTCGAGCTGTTTCTGCAGCCCATCCACCTCGCCCTCGGCGCTCGTCAGCCGTTCGTCCAACTTGCCCGTGACGCCTTCCAGGTACTCCTTGTTGGCCTCGTCTATCTGCTTGAGCACGCTCTCGCTTTGCTCTATCGACGTGTCGGTGTACAGGCGCAGCACCTCGTCCAGGGCCAGGTTGCCGTCGTCGGAGTACTTCTTCAGCGCCTCCTCCAGCGTGGTGTCCCCGTTGTCGGCGTACTCCTTGAGGGCCTTGTCCAGCTCGTCCCTTATCTGGTCGGTGTAGTCCTGGGCGGCGCCGCCGACCTCCTTGGCGTACGCCTTCTGGCGCTCCTCGGCGGCCGCCAGGCTCTCGCCCCATTTGCCGGTCGATGCCTTGTTCGAGGCGTTCACGGCCTCGGTCACGGTCGCCCGGATGGTCGAGGCGGTGGACTTGGCGGCCGACTTCTGCGCGGCCATCAGCTCGGCGACCGTCTGGTAGTTGCCGAACGTGTAGGTGACCTCGCCGGGGCGCAGCTGGTCCTCCACCACCTTGGTGATGCGCGTGCGCACGCGCAGCGGCGGGTCGTACACCTTGTCCACCACGGTCACCAGGTCGCCCTCGTCCGCGCCCTCGAAGCCCTCGCCGGCGCGCGCAAGCGCCACGGCGTCCACAGTGTAGGACACGGTGGGCACGCACGACTTCGCCAGCTGCGCCTCGGTGAGCTTCTTCAGCTCGGCGGCGTCCTCGCAGTCGGAGAACTCCACGTCGCCGAACACGTGCGCCTTGCCGCCCTTGCCGTCGGGCCGTCCCCAGCGCGCCAGCGCGTCGGCCGACCCCACCCAGTTCTGCCCGCCGTTCACGCCGCCGAAGGTCAGCTTGCGATCGTAGCCGCCCGTCAGGTTGCCGTCCTCGTCGGCGGTCTGCAGGGACTTGCCGTAGCCGTACAGGGCGGTACACACGTTGCCCTCGTCCACGCTGCGCTTGACGCTCACGAGGTCCTTGGCGTAGGTGAAACGCTTGCCGTTGTCCTCGCCGACCTGCTTGGCCATGCACACGCGGCGTGCGGTCACCTTGGTGCCGCTCACCTGGATTTCGAACGACAGCTCGCCGCCCCAAGTGTCTGCCACGTCGTGGATGGCCGCCCATGCGTTGGTGTGGTAGAAGTTCGTGCCGGCCTGCCCGAGGTCGGCCACGGTTCCGACCTGCCAGCGCGAGGAGGACAGCGCCGAGGCCAGCGCGGCGTAGGCGCTCACGTCGTAGGGGCGCTTGTCCTCCAGGTAGTCGCCCAGGAGCTCGATTTGCGCCGAGGTCGGGCAGTAGTACGTGTAGAGGATGCCCGCGCTTGCGCGCTCCTCCTCCACGCCGTCCACGATGTTCTCGTGCCAGCGGCCCTTGAGGTCGCGCCACACCAGGCGGTCGCCCTTGTCCAGGCGCGCCAGCGTTGTGATGCTCAGGGCGTTCTCGCCGTTGACCTCGCGCGTGTCCTCGCACTCGAACAGCGTCTTGATGGGTCCCTTGTACGCCTCCCAGCGGTCGCATGCCCACAGAATCATCAGCCCACGTACCTTTCCGTCCACTGTACCGTCGCGGTGCCGCTGGACAGCTTGAGGCTGTTGGCCCCCGGCTCCAGCGGGAAGAAGTCACTCTCGAAGGTCACGGGCGCGGGGCTGCCGTCCACCGTGGCCTGCGGGGCGGCCATGTCGATGACCACCGCGCTCGATGCCGTCACCGCCTTGTCGATCTGCACGAACTCGCCCGTGCCCATGTTCGTCAGCCGCAGCGCCGACGTGCTGCCGCCGGGCCTGACGGTCACGGTGGGGTAGGTGCGGAACGTCCCGCCCACCTGCACGCCCGAGGTGCCCGACACGGTTGCGCGCCCCTCGGCCCCGTAGGCCACGGGGTCGTATGCCGTGAACGTCAGCGTGGCCTCGCCGGTGTGCCACAACGTGTCGAGCGCGCCCGGCGAGGTCAGCACGGCCATGTAGCGCAGGCCCAGGTGCCTCTCGTCGTCCAGCCACAGCTCGGCCTCCTTGAGGCACAGCAGGCGCGAGGCCATGAGGCGGCGAAGGGCCGCCATATCGTCGGCGGGGCGTGCCCTCCAGGCCGCCGCCACGTCTATCGTCAGGGGTTTCAGCTCTGCGCGCATGAAGCGCGAGCCGGGCTGCCCGGGCACGTCGCGCGTGGCGATTTCGTACTCGGGCAGCAGCGAGCGGGTCACGAGCCGGGTGTCGAACCACGGCGCGAAGTCGAAGCCGTTGTATATCATGCGAAGCACTCCTGCCGTTTGATTTCCTTGGCTATCTGGCGGGAGATTTTCTCGATGTCGGCCTCCTCCCGCACGGTCGCGTACAGGTTGATTGTCACGTTCGTGTCGCCATGGGCCGCGCCGCCCTTGCCATCGAGCAGCTTGGCGATGCCCTCGGCCAGCGGGCGCGCGCCGCGCTCGTTGAACGGCACCACGCCCTCGGGGCCCGCCTCGCCGACGCCGATGACGCTGGGGCCGTTGAACACGCCGCCCTTGGCGTACCAGTCGATGCCAAAATGCGGCACGCTCGGCGGGTAGATGCTGAAGCTGCCGGAGATGGACAGGTGCGGCAGCTTCAGGTGGGGCAGCGACCACGAGAAGTTGAAGAACCCCTTGATGGAGTCGATGACGTTGCGCACGGTGTCGCGGGCGTTCTGTATCGGCGTCTCGATGGCGCTCTTGATGGAGTTCCACACGCTGCTCACGGTGTCCTTGGCGGCGTTGAACACGCTGGAGATCGTGTCGCGGATGCCGTTCACGATGCCGGATATGGTCGAGCTGATGCCGTTCCACACGTTCGACGCCGTGGTGCTCACGGCACCCCAAACGGAGTCCCACACGGCCTGTATCGCCGACAGCACCGCCGATATGGTGGAGCTGATGGCGTCGATGGCCGCGCCTATAGCCGAGGTGATGGCATCCCACACGCTGGAAGCGGTTGAGCTGACGGCACCCCACACCGTATCCCACACGCCCTGAATCACCTCAAGGGCCGCGCTTATCACGTCGCTCACGTATTGGATGTACGTGCCGACCGCACCGCATATGAGGCCCCACGCCGCCGTGATCACGCCGCCGAAGTTCTCCCAGACGAAGTTCCAGGGTATGAGCAGCGTCTCGATGGCTAGGTTGAGTATTTCCGCGAGCAGCATCACGGCCACCTGCACAACGTTGCAGATGCCGTCCCACACGCCCGCGAGCGTCGCGCCCAGCCCGGAGAAGAACGCGCCTATCGACTCGGCGACCCCGCCGGCAACGCCGACGGCCACCTGGAACGCGGCGCACACGGCATCCCACACGGCAGTCACGGCGTCGCGGAACTCCTCGCAGTTGTTCCACAGCAGCACCACGGCGGCGATGATGGCCGCTATTGCCGCTATCACGGGGTGCGCGGCTATAAGCCCCAGCGCGGCAGTGCCCGCCTTGCCTACGGCGGAGAAGGCAGCACCGATTTGCGGCACCACGCTGATGATGGTGCCGACGGTGGACAGCACCGGCCCGATGGCCGCCACTATGGCCGCTATGGCCAGCACGGCGGTCTGGCCGCCCTCGCCGATGCCGGCGAACCACTCGGAGAACGACTTGACGACGCCCGCCACGTTGGTGGCGATGTTTAGCAGCGGCTCGCCAAGCGGCTCGATGGAGCCCTGCAGCTCGCGCATGGCCTCCTGCGATTTCACGGCGAAGCTGTCGGAGGCGGCCTCCTGGGCCTGCTGCGCAGCGCCCGCCACGTCGCCGAAGCTGTCCTGCACGCCCGCCAGGGACTCGATCATGCCCATGGCATTGTCCTCGCCCAGCGAGGACCACAGGGTGGAGGCCAGCGCGGCCTTGTCGTACTCGTTTGGCATCTGCGTGAGGTCGCCCAGCACCGCCTGCAGCATGTCCTCGGCGGTGGCGCTGCCGTTCTTGAAGTTCTCGAAGACCTCCTGCGTGCCCTCGCTGAACGAGCCGATGGATTCCTCCATGCGGCCGTCGGACAGCGCCGTCAGGAACTCGTTGAGGTAGTCGCCCACCTTGTCCAGGTTGTACGCGCCGTTGGACGTGCCCGCTTCTAGCAGCGAGAAGTACTCGCTGGCGCTCATTCCCGCCTCGCCCCATCGCACGGAGTATTCGCTCAGGTTGTCGCCCAGCTCGTCGGTGTAGTTCAGGCCGCGCTGCATGCCCGCCGTCAGCAGGTCGCTGGCCTCGGTGGCGGACAGCCCGAAGCCCTCCATGAGGGCGTTGGTGCCGCGTATGGACTCGTTCACGTCTGCGCCGAAGGTGTCCGACAGCATGAGTGCGTTGGTGGTGACGGTCTGCAGGTCCTCGTCGGACACGTCGCGAAGGGTGGACTTGCACTGGATCAGCGCATCGTTGACCTCGTCCAGGGACTGGCCCCAGCCACCCTCGTATATGCGCTTGCCTATGCCGCTGAAACGCTCGGCCTCCTCGCCGGACACGCCGAACGCGGCGGCTATGCGGGCGTTGGCCTGCTCGTAGTCGCTGGCCACGCCGAATACGGCCTTGCCGGCGGCCACCACGGGCGCGGTCAGCGTCACCGTGGCGGCCGTGCCGGCCTTCTTGAACGAGGACGACAGCTTCGCGGCCTTCTCGTCGCCCTCGGTTATGTTCTTCCAGGAGATGCCCTGGAGGTCGCGCTCCAGGGCCTTGATGTTCTTGGATATGTCAACGGTGTCGAGCACCGCTTTGATGATGACGTTGCCGTCCATGCTCACCTCGTCGCTCTCTTGAGCGCGGCGAACACATCGCGCATCGCCGCGTCGCTTCCTTCCTCAGAGCCGTGTGAGCTGCGGCCTTTGCCGAGTTCGAACGCCTTGTGGGCGGCGTTCCAGGCCTCGACCTCCTGCCTGTTGTATTTGGTTGGCTTCGGCTTGGTCGCCGGGTTGCGGTAGTGGATGGCCGCGCCGAGCGGCGTGTCCTGCGGGCAGCCGCCCACGAGTGCCACGAACTCGGCGAAGCTGATGCGACCGCGCACCTCGTCCCACTCGATGCCGTAGGCCTGGCGGAAGCTGGTGCGTATGCGCGCCGCGTCCTCCTCCAAGTCCCACAGCGGGGTCTCGTGCGGGCGGTCGCCGCTCAGGTCGAGTCCGCACATGTCCCATACCGCCGCGTCGCGCATCCGCACGAACTCGGCGGCGTCGTAGTCGCATGCGCACCACGCGTCCGCCCAGTCCACGAAGAACAGCGCCAGGAACTCGTCCCGGCGCTGGTCGTCGGACTTGCCCTCGTCGGTCAGCACCTCGATGACGCGGATGATCGTGAGCGCGTCGTCGCGCACCAGCACCTCCTCGCCGTTCCACGGGTAGCGCGTGGCGCTCGTGCCATCGGGCAGCCGCACCCGCTCGGCCGTGAGCGCGGCTGGCAGCATTACTTGCCGCCCTTCTTCTTGCGCTTGGCCTTGGCGCGGCGCTGGGCGCGGTTGAGCGCCTGGACCTGATCGGCGCGCTCGCTGTATGCAAGGCCGCACGCCATCAGCTGCTCGCTGGTCGCGTGGCGCGCCAACATGTTGAGGAACGTGGCGAAGACCTCGCCCAGGATGCGGATGTTCTCCTCGGGCGCGATGGGGCCCTCGTCGCCGCCCATCCACGCGAGCAGCTGCTCCCAGCCCTCGGTGCCGATGAACGCCGAGATGGTGCGCTTCATGAGGCGGGCCTGCGCGGCGTTGGCCTCGGCCGCCTTCTCGGGGGTGTCGGCCTCGCGGGCCATCTGCTCGTTGGCCTGCGCGCGGTCGATGGCGTTGCCGACCTTGGCCAGGTACTCCTCGATGTGCCTGTCGTCGAACCACACGCGGAAGCGCGGCGTGTCGGGGTTCTCCTCGGGGTCCTCGAAGAACACGTCCTCGTACGCGCGGATGTTTTTCAGAAGTTCCATTTGTTGCCCCTTTCGTGAGCGGTGAGCGTCGGGCATAGAAAAGGGGCGCGGGCCGCTCACTAGCCCGCGCCCCCATGTCCAGGAGGTTATGTCTGGTGTCGCCTGCGGCTACTTCGCCGCCACGGTGACCTTCACCTGCGTGCAGATGCTCGGCTTGGACGCGCAGCGCACGGTGATGACCGCCTCGCCTGCGGCCACGCCCGTCACGTTGCCGTCGCTGTCGACGGTGGCCACGTCGGTGTTGCCCGATGCGAAGAAGCACTTGGCGTTCGCCTCGGCGGGCGTGACGGTCGGCGCGAGCTTCATGGACTTGCCCACGGCCGGGCCGGTCGGCGCGGTGCAGGTGACGCCCGTGGGCTGTTTGAGCTTGTTGGCGGGGATGTAGCGCATAGCGCCAGCGCCCGAGATTGTGCAGGAGAACGCGCCGGGGTCGGACGCCGCGCCCTGCTGCGAGCCGACGGTCAGGCCCAGGTAGGTGCAGTCGCCCTCCACCACGTCGCCGTTGGGGTCGGTGTGGCGGAAGTGGCCCGTGCGGCCCTCGCCGGTCTCAAGCGCCAGGCTGGCAACGAAGTCCTGCGCGGGGTCGCCGTAGCAGCGGTCGCCTGTGACCTCGTACTGCGGCTGCACGCTCTTCACCTTGTCGGTGGGAGTGCCGTAGCCGTCGTAGTAGTCCTTGGTCTCGGTGGTCTCGTTGGTGGTCGGCTTCACCTCGGTGATGCCGCGCGAGAAGATGGCCCACGTGGGGCTGGCCGCGTCTGGCGTGGTGTCGATCTCCAGCGCGCTCATGTAGTTGGGCGCGAAGCCCAGGTCTTGGTTCTTTGCCATCGTTATCCCTTCTCTATGGTTATGGTCGCTTTGATTCGGAACTCCCACAGGTACGGCCCGCCCTCGGGCGGCGTTATCTCCTGCGGCTCGGTGTACAGCGACGCGCTCGTGAAGCCGTAGGAGCCTGTGGGCGAGGACAGGTCGGCCCCGTCCAGCGCGTCGGCCAGGTCGTAGGCGTCGCCCATGGCCTTGGCCTCGGAGGTGTCCTTCACGATGACCTGCAGCACGTATCCCACGCGGCGGGTGCCGTCCATGTGGCGCACCACGTCGGTGGTGGGCATGGGCCGCAGCACCACCGCGTCGTCGTGGCCGCGCGAGGCGGCCAGGCGGGTGAGGAGCACCGGGCCGTAGCCCAGGGCCTCTATGGCGGCCTTCGCCGCCTCCATCACGTCCGGGGCCATGTCACGCCCCCTCGGTCAGGAGGTCGACGGCCAGGCGCTCCCAGTCCTCGCCGTGCGCTTCCTTCGCGGCCTTCGGCCAGTCGGCCTTGGCCCTCGGGTTCTTGCCGTGCTTGATGGAGCTGTCGGGCAGGTCGCGCACGTAGGCGGCGTAGTCGGCGTCCCATATGACGAAGCCCTGCCTGAAGTCGGAGGCGGCCTGCATGGAGTTGTGCATGCGCTTGGTGTCCTCTGGCGTGAACGCGTTCATGTCCTCGGCCACGCTCATGGCGAACTTCACCTGCTTGGCCTCCAGCTCCTTCGCGCTGAAACGCTTTATGAGCTTGGTCAGGTCGACCGTAACTGCTGCGGGCATGGCTACCTCACCTCCAGTTCCCAGTGGTGGGGACGGGTGCCGAACGCGCGGCGGGGCGTGCACCTCGCCACGTTCATCCACTCGCCCCCGTCGATGCTCACGCGGCTGCCCACTGGCACGTCGAACATGCCGGGGCTGTCCGCGCCGTCCGCTATCACGAGGCCCTGCGCGCCGTCGCCCAGGGCGTACTCGCGCACGAGCCACGCCGAGGCGGGCTCGAAGCGCACGCGGCGCACCTCGACGGGCTGCTCGAACTCGCCGCCGTAGCCGCCCTCCCTGGGCACCTTGACGGACATGGTGGAGGGCCGCGCCGAGCGCGGCACCCGCATCATCTGGTACCCCCGATGCCCGCGTAGAGCAGCGGCGTTCCAAGCAGCTCGCGGCGGACGGCGGCCTCCATGTCGCTGCGGTAGGTGCTGGCCCCTTCGGTACCGGGGTTCCACGAGAACGAGCCGACGGTGAAGCCGCCGCCCTCCATGATGCCGCCCGAGCATCCGTACGCGGCGTCGACCTCGCAGGCCGCCATGACCGCGCGCGCCCACTCCTCGGAGCCGTCCGGCTCGTTGGGGAAGATCAGGTCGCGCACGGCTGCCGTGGCGTGGGGGAGCGCCGCCTTGAACTCCTCGGCGGACAGCTCCCCGCGCCCGGCTGCCAGGTAGTCCTCGTGGGTCGGGGCTCTAGTTTCCATCGTCCTCGGCCGCCTCGGGCTTTTCCGTCTTGCCCTTGGCGGGCTGCTCGTCTGCGGCCTTCGCCTCGGGCTTTTCCGCCTTGCCCTTGGCGGGCTTGGCCTTCTTCGGGGCCTTCTTCTCGAAGGCCAGTCCAACGGTGCGCATGTCGCGCCTCCTTCCTACGCGGCCTTCATGCCTGCGGTGATGTAGTGCGCCAGGTTCTCGCGCACGCCGCACACGCCGTACTTGCGGTACTTGAACAGGTGGCCGAAGCCCTGCTGGTTGTCTTCGGCGTCGATGACCTTGCCGTGCGCGAAGTTCCAGCGCAGCACCACGGCGTCCTTGTGGACGATGAGGAAGTTCATGTCCACCGCGCCGGTGCCCTTCTTGTAGTGGCCGATCTCCTCGTCCTTGGTGGTGCCGTCCAGGAGGTCGATGGCGCTGTAGAAGCGGGACTGCGGCACCTTCACGATGGAGGAGAAGCCGTCCAGCGCCTCGCGGGACTTGGTGGTGTCCAGGTCCTTCACCATACCCAGCAGGGTAGGGGTGATGAACAGCACGCGGCCCTCTTCCGGCACCTCTTTCTCGTCCATGTCGCACATGGCGGCGTTCAAGCCCTTGAGCATGTCCGCGCCGTCGGCGTAGGTCTTCTGCTCCTTGGTGATGCCGGTGCCTGCGCACAGCGTGGAGAACACAAACGCGTCTCCCTCGGGCACCACCTTGGTGCGGTTGAAGTGCGCGGCGGCGTTGCCGAACGCCAGGTTGAAGGACTGGGCGTCCACTTTCTGGTCGATTTCCAGGATGGTGCCGCGGTCGTAGTTGGCGCTGATGGGCTTCCAAGTCAGGGACGCGCCGCTGTTCTGCGGCAGTCGCCCGTTGGCCTGCACGTCGCCCAGGCCGCCCATGGAGTAGACGGGGTAGTAGAACTCGCCCAGCTGCTCCATCTGCGCGATGTTGCCCTGCGGCGCGGCGCTCTCAAGCACTGCGGTCAGGGATTCCTTGCGGTACGCCTCCATGAGCACGTTCTCGTAGCCCTTGGGCAGTTCGATGCTGTTTGGCATGATTTACTCCTTTGAAGATTCGTCGGTGAGTCCGAAAGCTGCGCGGAAGTCGGCCAGGCCGTCGGAGCCTGCGCCGCCCTTGGGGTCGCCGCCCGCGCTCTCGCGGGGCTGGTCGGTGAACATGTAGGCGTTGTCCTTCTTCAGGGCCTCGAAGTCGATGCCCGTTAGGTTGCCCTGCTCGTCCAGCTTCGCGTCGGCGATGTTCGGGATGATCGCGCGCGCCGCCTTGGCGTTGCGCACCCCCATCTGCGCCAGCTTGGTGTCGATGGCGAAGTCTCGGCGCATCTCGGCCTCGCGCTTCTCCGCGTCGGCCTTGTACGCCTCGTTGTCGGCCTTGGCCTTGTCGAGCGCGGCCTGAAGCTCTTCGGCGTTGCCCGCCTTGGAGGTGAACTCCTCGATTTGCTTGTCGCGCTGCTCCAGCTCGGCCTTGAGGGCCTTCACCTGCTCCTGGTACTCGTCGGTCTCGCGCTTGTACTTCGCGTAGGACACGACCTCCTTCTGGGGCTCGGTCTGCTGGCCTTCGCCGCCCTCGTTTCCCTGGGGCTTGTTGTCTTCAGCCATCGCTTGCTCCTTCCGTGTTTGGTTGTCGCGCTTCCCTGCGCGCTTGGATGGCCCACCGTTGTCGCCGTGGTCGCGTGCGGGGCCGTTGTCGCCGCCCCATCGCGTGACCGCATCTTCCCCGAGGTGTCGCCAGGCAAAAGAAAAGGCCGCCCTTTCGCGGGCGGCCTGGGTGCCGTTCTCTATTCGGTTGTCACCTTCTAAATGGCGGCGATGCTCGCCACCTCGGCGACGGGTATCTCGGTGATTATGCCGCCGCGCTCTATGCCGATGGCGTTGGGCTCGTCCAGCGATTCGGCGTCGCTTTGGTACCAGTCGTACACGCCCCGGTACTCCTCGCCGTCGGTGCACGTCACGCACACCTGCTTGCCGCAGTATTTCAGCGTTTCTTCCAGCTTCATCTCTGCTCCTCCTTTGGGTTTGCCGGGACTATGTGCACGTCTCCGCCAGCGTAGTGGATGGTGAAGCGCGTCGTTTGTATGTGCTCCCCATTATCGCCTATCACGTAGCCAATCACGCGCCCGGCGTCGCATGTTTCGCGTCCGCTCCATTTGCCGCCCCTCGTCGTCTGGGCCGTTCCGGTTCCCGCGTGCTTCGCCACAAGGTCGCGCACCTCGTCGAGCGTCACCGTGACGACGCTCGGCTCTTTGTACGCGCCGCCCCTGCGCTTTAGGTTCGCCACGTATTGCTCGTGTTGGCGGCTTCCGGCCATGTGCTTCGCCTGCTTGTCGGCGTGCACCGTCATGGCTGCTGCGTCCGCGACGCGCTTGTCGCGCTCCTGCTCGGCCTTCGCCTGCTTGATGGCGCTCTCAAGCGCCGCGCGGCGTTCCGCGCCCGTTTTCAGCTCGAATCCGTCTCCGCTGGCCTTGACCAGCTCGCCCACGCGCTTCTGGCTGACTCCCGCCTCGGCTATGAGCGCCTTGGTGTTCGGGTGCGCCATATAGGCCGTGCGGCTCACCTTCTGGCGGGTGAGGGCGTACACCTTGCTGCCGGTCTCGTAGGGGTCCTCGCGCCCGTACTCTGCGGCAAGGTGCGGGTGCTTCGCCACGAGGTCGCGCCGCTTCTGCTGGAGCCTGCCGAGCTTCATGCGCTCCTTGGTGTTGTCTATGCCGGCGGCTTCGAGCGCCATGGCCTCGCGCCTCGTGGCGCGCACCTCGCGCTCGATGGCGCGCTGCTGCTGGCTGGCCTGGTAGCGTTCCTCGCGCTTCTCGTCGCCGCCGTCGGGGTCGCGCTCGTACCGAAGCGGCTGGCCCTCGACGTATATGCCGAAGTCGTGCTTGCAGTTCGCGCCGCACAGCCCGTCAACCGAGCCGTAGCCCGTCTCTCGGTAGAACGGCGGGTATTTCTTTGACTTGCCCGACAGGCTGAACACGCGGCCCTGCCACTTGGCGTGGCTCTCTCGCGCGCCGCCGTGCGAGGAGGTCTGCACGAGGTCGTGCCCGGTTTCCTCCAGCAGCTCCAGCGTGTTGCGGCTGCCTGCCTGGACGACCTGGGTGCGCACGTGGCGGCGCATGGCCACGTCCGCCTGCGCCCACGCCCCGCTCTTGTAGTCCACGACGGACACGCCGCGCCTGGCCAGCTTCAGCACGGCCTCGCGGGTGGCCTCCTCGTAGCCGGCCATGCCGGAGTTCACACGCGCCACTGCCTGCGCCACCACCTCAAGGTAGGCGCGCTGCACGTTGGCGGGCATCTTGAGGTTGTCGCGGCTCACGACGTCCTGCACGCCTGCGGCGGTAGCGCGGGCGGAGTTGTGCAGCCTCCACTGCATGGCCTTGGACAGCGCGCCCATGGCCGTGCCGAGCGTTCCCAGGTCGGTCTCGGCGCTCTCGGCCACGGCCTCGGCGGCGGCCTTGGCCGCCTCGCGTGCGGCCCTGCGGCCCTCCTCGCTCATGGCCTTCTGCACGTCCTTGGACGCCAGCGCGGCCTTGCGGGCGGCCTGCGAGTAGGCGCTGTCTCCCTCGAAGTCTATGGAGCCTATGAGGGCGGCGTAGATGCACACCAGGCGCAGGGTGTACTCGTCCATGGCCGCCTGCGCCGCGTCGGTGAAGTGCTCTATGTAGTCCGGCCCCAGCATCAGGCGAGCCCGTCGCCCAGCATGTCGAACGCGCCGCCCTGCTGCTCGGGCACGTTGGCCTTGGCCTCGTTGCTGGTTTCGCCGTAGAAGCGGCGGCGGTACTCCCACGGGGCCATGATGCCCGCGCCGACCTCGCTCATGGCCATCTCGCGCGCGCTCTGCGTGTCGCTGATGATGGAGTCGTCGAAGTCCACGGTGACGTCGCCGTAGGGCACGGCCTCGCCCTTGATGCTGCGGCACGCGTCGGCCATGCCGTTCACGAGGCGCACGATGGACTTGCGCAGGGCGTTCTCGTGCCGGTGGATGGATCGCATCAGCTGCGAGTTGTCGGCCGCCACCTCCTTGGCGGTCTTCAGGCCCGTGTGCGACTCCCAGGAGAAGTAGCCGTTGCCGAAGCCGCACGCCACCGACAGCAGGCGCAGGCCCGTGTTGATGGCGCTGGCGTTCTCGTCGGCCTTGAGGTCGCTCTGAACGGTCTGAATCTTGGCCGACCCCTCGTCGCCGGGGTTCATGCTGAAGATGGTGTCGTCGGCCTCGCCGAAGGCGTAGTAGGTCTTCGTTAGGCTGCCGTCCGGCCCCTTGTCGGTCTTGGACTCTATGAGGGTCTTGTCCACGAACGTGCGCGGGCGGCCCACGCGAATGTGGTCGAGCAGGGAGGTGGCGGCCTCGTCGACCACCTTCATGGCCCCCACGGCGTTGCAGTACACGCTCGCGCCCATCGCGCAGTAGTCGTAGAAGCGGTTCGACACGGCGGGGCGCACCAGCGCGAAAAGCGGGCGGGTGCAGCGCGTGTCCATGTCGGCGCTGATGCCCTCGACCGTCACCTGCTTGTGCGTGTGGGTGTCGAACAGCTGCGTGAGGATGTGGTAGGTGCCGCCCTTGAGCACGTGGGCCTGGCACTGGTCATAGTCGCGCCCGGCGACCTCCACGCGGCCCACGAACGCGCACTGCGTGCAGTCGTCGGCGCTCCACGTGAGCGGGATTATCTGGCTTGCGTCGTAGCGCACGATGCGCAGCTCGGCGTCGGGCGTGTAGGCGCTGTCGGTCACGCCCCGCGGCTCGATGACCCACGCGCCCGTGCCCATGGCGAACGCGCGGGCTATGAAGTCGGCGTTGTCCATGGCGAACGATGTGGGCGCGTCGCCGTCCTCTGCCGGCTGCGGCGCGGCCTGGCCGTCCTCGTGCCCCTCGTCGCCGACGCCGCCCGTCGCCGTGGGGTTGGCGAAGTAGCGCGCCATCCAGGCGCGGCGCTCGTCGCTCGTGCTGGAGATGATCGTGCTCTCGTTCATGAGCAGACTGGCCCACTCGTCGGCCACGAGCGCCGCCGGGTGCAGGCTGGCGCGCTCGCGCTTGTACACGCGGAAGCCGCGCCGCTCGCTGTAGTGGTACCAGCCGTTGTTCGCCGCGAACCAGCCGAACCAGACGCCCACCATGCCCTGCATGCGGGTGTCCGGCTGGTATCCCATGCGGCGCAGCCACGCCTCGGCGTAGCCCGTGTTTCCCCGTTTCTCCATCAGAGGTTGCTCCTTATCCAAAGCCCTGCGGCGTACCCCGCCGCGTCTATCGGGTCGTCGTTCACCTTCGGCAGTGTCTCGGTTATGTCGCCCTGACCGTTCGACACGTACTCGAACTCGGGGAACTCCTTGGCGGCGAGCGGGCAACGGTCGGGGTCGATGACCACGCGCGTCAGGTTCTGCATCCACCTGACGCGGTTCTTGGGCGAGTTGAGGCCCTGCTTGAACGCCTTCTGGGCGCTGATGCCCTGCTCCTGGTAGTACAAGATCATGCCGCGCGCCGCGCTGTCGCACCACACGTCTGCGGCGGGGTCGCCGGCCTCGTCCAGCTTCGCGGCCACCAGCTCGGCGGTCTTCGGGTCGACGGCCTCGGTGCCCTGGCGGCTCTCCTCGTCCAGCAGGTACAGCACGCGCTCGTTCTCGTCGTAGCCGACCTCCACGAACACCCACGGGTGCACGCTGCCCGCGTCCACGCCGAACGAGCGCAGGGAGATGGACGCGCGCTCCTCGTCCGTTATGGGCCTGATCTCCAGCAGCTCGTCGGAGAACACCTCGGAGCCGGTGCCCGTTACCTTGCCGAGCCACTGCCAGGCGTACGAGTCGGGCGTCTTGCGGCGGCTGCGCTCTGCCTCCGCCAGCGCGGTGGCGCTTATCCATTCGGGGTGCTCGTCTATGACGTCCAGGTACGTGGTGTGGCATATGAAGCGCCCGTCCTCGCCCGGATGGGCCTCCAGGTCGCGCGCCTCCTTGTTCACCCAGTTGCGCGCCGAGCGCGGGGGGTTGTAGCTGTAGAACACCCAGAACATGTCGCCGCCGCGCAGGAACGTGGCCAGCACGCTGCGCACCTCGTCCATGCCGTCGAACTCGTCTACCTCCTCGAACCACACCACGGCGCAGTAGCCGGTGCGGAACTTCGCGGACTTCAGCTTCTTCGGCTTGTCACATCCCACGAAGCGTATGACCTGCCCGGTGGGGCGGTACGTCACCTCCATGGGGGACAGGCCGAAGTCGAACAGGTGCGCCACGCCCAGCACGTCGCACGCCCAGCCTATCTGCTCGTACACGGACGTGCGCAGCGTGTTGCCGACCTTGCGCAGCACGACGGCGTTGGCCTCCGGGTTGAGCATGATCAGCAGCACGATGGCGATGGATATGAACGACGACTTGGTGGAGTTGCGCCCGCCCTTGAACCAGTAGTGCGTGAACTCGTGCGCCTTGATGGAGCGCCACACGCCGGCGAACACGGAGGCCACGACGTCCGAGAGCCTAACCGAGGTCGTCAACGATAGTCACCCCCGCCTCCGCCATGGCGGCCTTCGCGCCGTCCACGCCGAACATGTCGTTGAGCAGCTTCACGCTCTCGGTTATGGCCAGGCGAGCATCGCCGTTGATGCTGCCCTCGACCGCCTGGCGGCGGAAGATGGGCAGCGCGCCGTCCAGCACCTCGAACAGCGGGGCGGCCGCGTCCTGCAGCTCCCAGCGGCAGTCCTTGGCGGCCGCGTCGCGGATTTCCTGGATTCTGTGCGCGATTCGTGGGTCGCGCATCAGCTTGGAGGCGGCGCAGCTTATCGAGTTGTAGTTCATGCGCTTGCAGTCGTAGGCCGCGCGGTACGCGTCCTGCTGCTTGGCGCGGGGCTTGGCCATCTCGCGGGCGAACGCCTCCTGCTTCGCCGTGAGCGGCTTGTCCTTCTTGGGCACCTGTGGCCTCCTTCCTGATTAGTTTCGCGCTAGCCAAGCGACGCGACCACATCGCGCTCGCGCGGCGAAAGCGCGAAACGCTCTGCGGCTGCACGCTCTGCGGCTGCACGCTCTGCGGCTGCACGCTCTGATATGAGGTAGCCGCTGCCGTATATCGCCTTGCCCTGGCCGCGCTGCGCGTCGAGCGCCCTCGTGAAGCTGCACTCCTGCGGGCCTACGCGGAAGCCGATGCCGTACTTGGAGTAGCGCGCCAGCATGGGCGCGGTCAGCACCTCGTCGGGGTACTCGTACTTCGGCAGCGCCTTGGCCTTCTCGCGGCGCAGGCGCTCTATCGTGGCGTCCAGCTCGGCGCGCAGGTCGGGCGCGCTCCTCGCCTGGGCGGGGTCGAGGTTGGTCACGAACGAGGTGTTGACGCTCGCGCCGTTGGCGTATGTCACGCCGGCGCCCGTCACGACCTTGCAGCAGTTGCGGATGCCCATGCACGTCAGGGTGGGGGCGAACAGGAAGAAGCCCACGCCGCGCTCCTGGTAGTGCTTGACGATTCTGCTCAGGATCGAGAACGGCGGGTTGTCCACCACCGTGCACCCCTCCGGGTACTCCTTGCGCTCGTAGTCGCCGCCCGGGTAGAACGGGCGCGCGACCTTCGCCAAGTCGAACCCGTACTCGCGGTGCGCCCAATCAAGCACGCAGCCGTACACCTCCGGCGGGGTGTAGCAGTCGTCGGTCGTCTTCTTCGGCTCGAACTTCGCCGTGAACTCCTCGTATGTCTCGCCTCTGGCCATGCGTCTCCTAACTCTCGGCTCATATGGTCGCAGGCGTGTCGCCGGGCGCAGAAAAGGCCGCCCCGCAGGACGGCCCGTAGTCGTTTCGGTATTCGGTTGTCTCTAGCACGCCGCCACGGCCATGGCCATGAGGCCGGTCACCAGCGCGCGCATGGCGACGAACGCCGCGACGTCGATGGCGAGGGCTGCCGCTATGAGGAGCAGGCACCCCCAGTTGCATCCCGGGCGGTTCATCGCTCCTCCCACTCGACGGTGCCGTCGTCGTACTCGGCCTTGAGCCATTCCAGGTAGTCGGCCTCCTCGCAGAAGCTGGCCAGCAGCCGCTTGCTGGTAGTGCAGCTGCTCATGCGGCTCGTCTCATACACGTCGATGGAGAAGGGCCACGAGTGGAACTCCACCTCCGTGTGGATGGCCCGCTCGGGCGCGCCGAAAAGGTGCTCCCAGTTCGTCATCGCGCCCCCTCCTTCGCGCTCGGCCCGACCTTGCGGTAGGTGAAGTCCTCGAACAGGTGACCGCACCAGCGGCAGCGGTCGCCGCCCTTGGGCAGGTGGTGCCAGATCTCGCGCATGCCGCACTTCGGGCAGCGCACCTCGATGCTGGGTCGGCGCTTCGGCTTCTCGGTCTGCTGCTCCATGGCTACTCCACCGCCATCCGCATGGCCGGCTTCATGGCCTCGCGCAGGCTCTTGGCCAGCTCCTCGGCCGTTACCTCGGCCTTCACCTCCACGTTCACGTCGGGCATCGCGAAACCGCGCGCCTCTTCGGCCTTGAGGCAAGGCATGGCGGCGTCCTGGGCCGCGCCCTTGAGCGTCGGTGACGCCGTCTCCCTCGGCTCGCAGCGCCCCAGCCACATCTCGCACTCGTCCAGCTTCGTGAGCGCCAGGGCGCGCTCGCGGCTCACCTCGTAGGCCGTCTCGACCTCGCGGCGCAGCCGCTTGCAGTCCGCCGGCCCGTCGCTGCGCAGCCTCTGCCTGGCCTCGGCGAGCTTGCGCCCCATCTCGGCGAGGTCGCCTCGCAGGCGATCGTTCTCTCGGCGAAGGACTGCTACCGCGTGGCTCTGCTGCTCGTTCCAGCAGTCCTCGCACAGCGGCGCGTCTACGCCCATGTTGTCCTGCCCCAGGGCGTCGATATCGCGCCCGCAGGTATCGCAGATGATTCCCATGGCTACTCCCTTCCTTCCGGCTTCACCGCGCCTGCGAGGAACCACGCCCGCAGGCTCTCGGCGCACTCCGGGCACAAGGCCCTTGCCTTGCCGTCGATTCGCGCGCTGTTCCTCAGCACCATCTTGGCGTAACCCGCCAGGGTCGCCGGCACCTCCTTGCCGCAGCGTTCGCATGCGCACATGTACAGCCTCATGCCTGCTCGCCTCCCTTCGGCAGCGTTTCCGCGATTCGGTCCCAGTCGGTCTCCGGCCGCTCGCTGGGGAACTCGTAGGCCCCCACGCACGGCACCGGCAGCACCGCCATGCCGTCGTGCTCGCCTGCGTACTCGTCTGCGTCCGATCTGCTCTCGAACGCCAGCACCACGTCGCTCTCCGTGGCCACCGCGTAGATCTTCTTCATCGTTTCGTCTCCTATTCGAACTCGAAGCACTCGCATGCCTCGCTTGTCTCGTCTACCGCCTCCACGTCGGGGCCGCCGCCCGTCATGGCATCGCAGGCGCACACGGCCTCGCCGCCGGCTCCCTGCACGCGGCCGCAGAAGCGGCACTCCCGGCACGTGCGGCCCTCCCACGGGTCGGGCCGGTTCCACGGTGCCCTGGGGTCGGACTCGAAGCACCCGGGCGGGAGGTTCCACCCGCTTGAAGGCTCGTACCCGCTCACATGCACCGCCTGCCCCTCGGCAGCCGACCCCAGCCGTCCATGGCCAGGGCATCCGCGTACTTGGTCGGTTCCGGCAGCAGCAGGTACTCCCAGTGCCCCGAGCCCGGCGGGGCGGGGCGGTTGAACCTCTGCTCGGCCCTGATCCAGCGGAAGTGCAGCCGGTTGGCGTGCGCCAGCCCGTGGCAGCCGCTGCCGTTGCCGCTGCCGCACAGCATCACCGTGGGCTTGGGAACCTCGCGCCCGTCGCGGAACAGCTTGCCCGCCCCGCGCCTCACGATGTGGTGGCGGTTGAGCGGCCACGGCGCGCCGCACACGGCGCACCTGGGCGTCTCGATGCTCGGCCCCTCCATGAGGGGGCGCAGGATCTCGGGCAGCGTGTCAACGTTTGCCATTCGATAGCCTCCTGTCCTTGCCTTGCAGCTCGTACTTGTCGCACATCTCCGACAGGCGGCTCACGATGGCCACCGCCGTCTCTTCGTCGCCGTTCTTGGCCAGGCGGCGTATGAGGTCGCCCTTGCCGTACTGCGTGGTCACGACCACGGGCCTCATGTTCTCGTACCTGTCGTTCACGACGCGGAACACCTGCCCCAGCGTCCAGTCGGTGGGGGACTCCTTGCCCAGGTCGTCCAGCACCAGGCACCCCACGCGGGAGAGCCTGGACAGCACGCCGTCCTCGGTGCCGTCGCCGCCGTAGGTGCCCTTGATGGCGGCCAGCACGCCCAGCATGTCGGTCACCCTCACGCTGGTGCCGCCGTCTACCAGGAGCCGCGCCACGGCGCTCGCCAGGTGGGTCTTGCCGGTTCCCACGGGGCCGCAGATGTACGCCCCGCGCCCTTGCTCAACCTTCGCGGCAATGCCCTCGGCCATGGGGGAGGCGGCCGTCATGAAGCGGGGCTTGATTCCGGCCCGCTCGTAGGCCCGGCGGCGTTTGGCTGCGGCCTCCTCGGCCTTGGCCCTGGCCTCAAGGCGCGAACGCTCGTCGCGCTCCGCCACGGCACCCGGGCAGCCGCACGGCTTCCAGCCGCAGAAGGTGCGGCGGCCAGCCAGCACCACGTAGCGGACCTCCAGCTGCGCCCCGCAGTGGGGGCACTCAGTCGTACTCGGCATAGCCGTCGGCCTCCTTCCGGGTCCTCGGGCCGCGGTTCACGTAGTCCTCGAACTTCGGCGAGAACAGCGTGGAGGGCCGCAGGTACTTGGCCATCTTCGGGTCGCCCGCCCACTCGGCTGCCATCGTGTCGATGACGGCCAGGAAGTCGGGGAGGCGGTAGCCCTCGGCCCAGCGGGCGTGTATCAGCCTGCGGGTCTTGGCGCTGCTTGAGCGGTAGCGGGTGCCGGCTGCCTCGTTGAGCGCATGCACGATTTCGTCAAAGGGGATTAAGGGGTTATCTATATACTCAACCTCAACCTCAACCTCTGCATTGCCGCAACTCGATGCGCCTGCATGTGCATCCGCATCTGCTTGCGCATGTGCGACTGCATCTGTATCCGCATATGCTCCCGCATGTGCTTGCGCATCGGCTTGCGCCCGTGCCGCCGCATCGTCCACCGCGTCTTCCTTCCCCGGCCTGTTGCCCCAGCGGGCGTTGGCCGCCTTCCTTGCGCGCTCGCTCTTCTCGTCGCCCATGTCGAGCCTGCCCTTGAGCACCAGGAAGGTAGGCAGCCACGCGGGGCTGCCCTGCGGCTCCTTGCCCGTGAACCGGTACTCGACGATGGCGTAGATGAACGGCGCGCGCTGCTTCTCGGGCATGGCCTGCGCGGCCGCCCAGAAGTCGTCGTGTATAACCATGCCCATAGTGTCGCCGTCGCCTTCCCTAAAACGGGATGTCCTCGTCGTAGAGATCGGGCATGGCCTGCTGCTGCGGCATGGCCTGCTGCTGCGGCATGGCCTGCTGCTGCGGCGCGGGCTGCTGTGGCGCGTACGCCTGCTGAGTGGCCGGCTGCGGCGCGTAGGCGGGCTGCTGCGGCGCAGGTGCCGGGGCGGGGCGTCCCTGGCCGTACGTGCGGGCCTGCGGCGCTTGCGGGGCCGCCTGGGGCGCGTACTGCTGCGGCGCGTAGCCCTGCTGCTGTTGCTGGCCGCTCATGAACTCCAGCTCGTCCACCACGACCTCCAGCGCGCTGCGCTTCTGGCCGGTCTGCTGGTCGTTCCAGCTGCGGTAGCGCAGCTTGCCCTCGACAGCCACCTTGCTGCCCTTGGCGAGGTACTGCGCCAGCTTCTCGCCGCGGGTGCCGAACAGCGTGCAGTCCACGAAGTTCGGGTAGTCCTCCCACTGCCCGGTCTGCTGGTTCTTGCGGCGGTCGTTGACGGCCACGCCCATGGACAGCACGGACATGCCGCCAGACGTGGAGCGCAGCACGGGGTCGCGGGTCAGGTTGCCGGATATGCACACGCGGTTGATGCTCATAGATACCCTCCTTGGGTTACGTCCCCGCTGTTCCAGATGCGGGTGATCTGCGCGTCTACCATGCGGATACGCAGCTTGATTACGTTGATGGCCTCCTGCGAGGCCTTGTAGATGGCCTCGGAGCAGTCGCGGCGGCGCTTGGCCTCCGCTATCTGCTCCTGGCCCCGGCACACGTCGCCGATGATGGTGACGGGCGTGCCCTTCTGGCGCTCGTTCAGGATGGCGATGCGCAGGGCCTTGCGGTACTCGGCCTCGTTCTCGGCGTACTGGCAGCCCGACTCCTTGCAGGTCTTCAGCTCGGCCTCCAGCCTGTCGGTCAGCTCGTCCAGCTCCTCGGTGAGCGCCTGCATCTACTCCACCTGCCAGTCGGGGCGCGGGCAGCACGGGCTGTTGGCCACGAACTCCATGTACTGCGGCATGCTGGCGAACTGGTAGCGCGCCCCGCAGCTGCGGCAGTGGGCTGTGAAGGGGCCGTCTGCGGGCGGCTGCTTCTCCTCGGGCGCGGGCTGCTCCTCCATGGCGTCGGGATCGCTCTGCCCGTCGATGGCGAACGCGCCGCACAGCGCGTACTTGCGGGCGTAGCTCGACGCCATGCCGGTCACCTGGGCGTCGTCCGAGCCCTTCTTGTGCTCGTCCTCGCGGGCGTAGGCGCTCACCTGCAGCAGGCCCTCGCCGCCCTCGGCGGGGAACACGCACGCCGTGGACTTCACGTAGTAGCGGTCGCCTATCTGCACCAGCTCGTCGGTCATGAAGAACGCCAGGCCCTCCTTGGCGCACGGCTCCTTCAGCGCGGCCACTATGTCCTCGTAGCTGCGGTAGCTGAACTTGCCGAAAGCGTTGTACTTGGCCTTGGGCACCACCACGGCGCGCTGCACGCGGGCAACGGCCGCCATGAGGTCGATGGACTGCTGTTCCTGGGTCATGCTAGTAGCCTCCGTTCATCCGCTCGTAAACCTGGCCCACCGTGCCGTGCATGATGGTGCCCACGACGCCCTGCGCCTTGAGGGCCGCCGCGACGCCCTGCATCTGCTCGCGCGTGGCGCACGGCACCACGACCGTCCACGGGTCGCCCGCCATGGCCACGGGTGCCGGTGCGGGCGGCGCTGGCGGCACCGGGGCGGGCATGGGCGCGGGCTGCGGCTCGGGCATCTGCTCAAGCGGCTGCGGGAACTCTGCGGGCTGGCATTCCGCGGGCTCGGGCACCGCTTCGGGTTCGGGTTCGGGCTCTTCCACGGGTTCCGGCTCCATGGCCGCCTTCAGCTCGGCGATGCGCCGGCGCTCCTCCTCGGCCTTGTGCGCCGCCGTTATGGCCGCGCCCAGGTCCAGGGTGGCGAACAGCTCGCGCTCGGCCTCGTCGTAGAACGGCTCGCCCTGGAACTGCGCCTTGAGGGTTTCCCAGTCCTGGGCCAGGCGCTCCACCTTGGCCTCCAGGGCCTTGAATGCCTTCACCTCGCCGAAGGTCTTGTTGGTCCACTGCTTCTCGTGGAAACGCTCATAGGGCACGACGGGGGCCAGCAGCCCGGCGAACTCCTCGTAGTGCTCCCGCAGCTTGGCGTACGCGCGCAGCTGGCGCTCCTCCTCGGCCTCGTCCAGCTGCGCCTTGATGCCGTCGGCTGCCTGCTTCGCGATGCCCGCCACGGCCTTGCACCTGTCCTCGAACGCGGCCAGGGGCTTCGTGTACTCGCGGCTCACGGCCTTGCGGCGCTCGTCTATCTCCTTGGCGATGCCGTTGAGGTAGGCGCGGTCGCGCTTGGCGGCCTTCACGTTCTCGTCCTTGCCCATGTCGTAGGTCGCGCCCTCGTAGTCGGCCACCAGCCTGCGCACGTGCGCCTCCAGGGCGTCGAAGTTGGCCTCGATCACGGCGGGGGAGTACGCCACGGTCAGCTCTGACGCCTCCTCGGGCTCGATGATCTCGGCCTCAACTGCTTCGCTCATTTACTCCTCGCTTCCCAGGCGCGCCATGCACGCCTCGTAGGTTTCCGTCTCGGCCGCGTTCGGCTCGTAGCCGTCGGCCTTCATGGCCTCGTAGATGATGGTCACGTTCTCGACCGTCGCTCGGTCGAAGTACACGGAGCTGCCGCCTTCCATGAGGTTCCAGGCCGTCCAGCCGCTCATGTTCCACGCTGCCCGCCAGCCCATGGCCACGGCCAGCTCGGTGGGCGTGCGGTCGATGGGTCGGCCCAGCAGCTCCTCGAACGATTCCACGGCCTCGGCCTCCATGACGAACGCGGTCAGCGCCAGCGCCGTGCGGCGCATCGACTTGAGGTCGCCGGCATGGGCGGCCAGCCACTCGCGCCTGGCCTTCGCGCCGTCCTCGTAGGCGGCCTGGAAGTCGGCCTTGCGCTGGGCTGCGGCCTGTGCGGCCTCGTCGGCCCCCTCGGCCACCGGCGCCAGCAGGGTCACGCCGAACGACGTCTCCTCGGCCAGAAGCCCCGAGCCCGCGTTGTCGGCCACGTAGGCGTCCAGCGCCGCCAGGTCGGGGCGGTAGTCGGAAAACGTGCGGCATGCGGCGAAGCCCTCGGGGCATTCGTCGACGAACTCGACGCCCGCGTCGGCAAGCACCGCCACCACCTCGGCGCGGTTGCGCCTCTGCTCGGCCTTGGCCTTCAGGCCCGCGTACACGCGCTGCCATTCGGACTGCTTGCAGTCGCGCAGCTCGGCCACGGCCTCGTCGTCGCCCTCGAACTCGGCGATGGCGGCCAGGCGGTCGAGCGTCATGTCGTAGGCGGCGTCCTGCACCCTGCGGGCGGCGCGGCGCGCCTTGGCCACGGTGCCCGCGTCGGTGCGGGCGGCCACGGCCACCTCCTCGTCGGGAATGTCGAGCGCCAGCATGGTCTGCACGCCGCGCGACTTCTCCTCGGCGGTCAGCCCCAGCTTGGCGTCGGTCTCCACCATGGCCTTGGCGGCCTCCACGCGCGCCAGCTCGGCGTCGTCCAGGTCGTCGTAGACCTCGGCGAGGAAACGCTCGGTGCCGATGGCCCTCATGGCGCGCACGCGGCACTCGCCGTCGATGATCCAGTAGATGCCGCCCTCCTTGTACAGGATGGGCTTCATGACGGGCTGGCCGGGGTTGAGGCGGTTGGCCTTGAACTGCGCGGCCAGGCCCGCGATGTGCTCGGCGCTCTCCCTGGTGGTGAAGTCGCGCGGGTTCATCGGCTCGCCGTCGGCGCGCTCGTAGGGGTACACGTCGCAGATCGCGACCTCCTCTAGCGATTGCATGCGCGGGCCTCCTCGTCTACGACCACGCGGCACTCCATGCCCACCAGGCGGGCGCGGCACGCCACGCGGGCCACCTCGCCCATGAGCGCGATGCGCCTGGTGGGCACGGGGCCGTTCTTGATTTGCGCGGCCATGCAGGCGGCCCCCATGTTGAACGCCTGGCGCATGGCGGCGTCGAAGCCGCCGTCGCCCGGCTCGGGCACGGGGACGGCGCGCTCGATGCGCTTCAGGATGCTGTCCACCGTCTTGTCCGCGACGGTCTTGCTGATGATTTCCGTGAGCATTTGGGTCTCCTAACTGGGAAAACTAAAAGTGATAAAAACTTTTCAGGATTTCGGAACTTTTTTCTCTATGCGCTCCTTGCGCTTCTGCGCCGCCTTGACCCTGCGGTACAGGTAACGGCACAGCCACCGCTCCATGGCCTCGTCGTGCGCCTCTGCTGCCTTGTCGGCGGCGTAGCGGCTCATGCCCGAGGTGTCCGGGGCCTGCGGCATGGGGTCGGCGCGGCTCTCTCGGCCGCACTCGGTGCGCTCGTAGGTGCGGCGCTCCTCTGCGGTCAGCCTCGGCAGCAGCTCGGCTATGCGGGCCTCTATGGCCTCAAGCTGCTTCTGGCGTCTGCACGGTTCGCAGATGCCGTCCTTGCCGAGGGTCGCCCTGCGGCACCCGCACGACGGGCACAGCTCCAGGCGGTGGCGGTAGCAGCGCAGGGACACGTGGCCGCCGCTGGCGTTGATCACGCGCCGCGCGTTATCCAACTGGTTCTTGGACAGCCGCAGCTCGCGGCGAATCTCGCGGGCGGGCACCTTTCCCGCCAGCTCGGCTATGCGGTCGAGGTCGGCCTTGCGCCACGCCCTGTGCGGCCTGCCCTTGTCTCGGCGGGTCACTCGTCGCTCACCTCCACGACCACGCGGGGGCGCGCCCTGTCGGTGAGCACCCTGTCGGGGCACTGCTCCACGTACTTGCGGGAGTCGTCCTTGATTACGCCCGCCGCCACCAGGCCGTCGAGCACGAACTTGCGCGCGAAGCCCACGTTGTCGGCGTCGCGGCGCATGTCGGGCTCGTAGAACGTGGTGCGCACGGTCACCCGGCGCTCGAAGCGCGGCGCGCGCTGCTGCATGGCCGCCGCCCTCACGCGCGCCGTCTCGCGCTTCTTCATGGCCGCCGCCTTGTAGCGGTTGGCGCGCTCGGCGCTGATGTAGTCGTTCAGGCTCGGCATTCGGCCCTCGACCGTGACGGTGCACCTCATTGCGCGCCCCTGTCGTAGATGCCCTGCGCCTCGGTTAGCGTGGATGCGGCGAAAACGGCTGGGCCCACGATGGCCTCCCACGTGCCCACCAGGTCCACGGAGTCCACCGGCGTGCGGCGGAAGCTCACGGCGGCCAGCATGGAGGGGCGCTGCAGCACCATGTAGCGGGACAGCACGCTCCACAGGTTGTGGTCGCGCTTGAACTCGCTGGCCTCGCTCACGGTCATGCCGTTCTGGCACGCCAGGGTGTACACGTTGTCGCGCTGGATGACGTGGCCCTCCAGCATCAGGCGGTAGCAGATGCGGCGCAGCTTCGCCCATGTATCGGGGTTCGAGGCAACCCAGCCGCACGCCTTGGCCACGAGGGCCTGGGCCTTGGCGTCTACCTCGGCCATACTGTTGCCTCCAGCGCCCATGTGGCGGCGATGCACGCGCAGACGAACAGGGCGGCGAAAACGGCCTGCAGCCTCTCGCGGCGCTGCTCGGGTGTTACACTGGTCTCGGTTCGGAAGTGAACCGTTGCGGTGCGCGTCTTTCGCTTGCCGGCTGCGACGCGCACCCTCTTTCCCTTGATCTTTTCCATTCCTGGAACTTCCTCTCGTTCTCTGGGTCCTTGTAGAACTCGCGCATCATGGCGGCGCACTCGTCGCACATGGCGCGCTGTATCGGGGTCATTCGCCCGCGACGCCCGGCAGAAGCAGCGGGGCGTCCTCGTAGGCGACCTCACCGGTGTCCCTATCCACGAACATCACCTCCTGGTCGTCGTACACGTGGATGTTGAGCATCTGGCCCGTGAACTCCACCAGCTTCGGGATGAAGTCACGGAACTTCGGGTCCAGCTCAAACTGCAGCACGCACTTGCCGCTCTTCACGTTGAGGGCGGTGAACCCCCCCCCGTACGGTCACCTCGTTCAGCATGGCCTACTCCTTCTCGTCGTACGCGGTGTCGCGTGCGATGGTCTTAAAGTCGGTGCTCCAGCCCTTGCCGTTCACGCTGAACTGCACGGAGCTGTAGACGTTGAACTGCATGCCGCCGAGCTCGAACCAGGTCGTGCTCGCCTCCAGAAGCTCGATGACGCTCGTCTGGAAGCCCCACATGGCCGCGATGCGGCGCTTAAGGCTGACGTGCGTCTCCTCCATGCAGCCGTTCTCGGCCAGCTCGAAGTTGACGGCCACGCGCTTGCGGTCGTCGATGAGGTGGTCGAGCGTTTTGCCGATGATCTCGGCGACGAACTCGGGCTGGTGGCTCTTGGTGGTCATGGTGTGTCTCCTTTTCTGATAGGTAAATCTAATTACAGTTCGAAGCGAAAAAAATTTCTTCGGGTTTGTAGCCCAAGAAGTCGGCGGCCTTTTTAGCCGTCTCGATGCGCATACGGTCGGGGTGGTCTTCATAAACATCGTATGTAGGTCCTGAAATGCCCAGATGTTCAGCCATTGCCTTCTTGGTTACGCCCTTGCTCATGCGCGCCTGCTTGAGTGACTTCATACTCCCTCCTTTCTGTCCATAACTGTAATTAATCTTCAGAACACGGTCAAGATTAATTTTGGTAAAATTGAAAATAAATTTAAGTCCTGGAAGGAGTTAAGATGCCGATATCCGACAACATAAAGAAGTTACGGCAGATTTTCGACGTTACCCAGGATGAACTGGGTGAGATTGCAGGTGTGACAGGTAACGCCGTTTCGCAGTGGGAAAATGGCCGCTCCGAACCCCGTATGGGAGCTATTGAGCGCATGGCGGCCTGCTATCAGATTAGTAAGTCACACCTTATAGAAGACGGCGGAATGGATCAGATTGACCCCGTGACCAAAAAGCCCAAGGGCAGCCCCTATATGCCCGCCGGTGCCATGCCCGTGGTGGCCAGCAGCGCCACCGTGCCGCTGCTCACGCTCGGGCGCGTGCACGCCGGCGCGCTCGCCGACGAGGAGGAGATAGCGCACCGCGTTGAGGTTCCCGCCTCGGTGTGTGCCGGGCACCCGCGCGCGTTCGCCCTGGAGGTCGAGGGCGACTGCATGAACCGCGTCATACCCGAGGGCAGCCACGTGCTGGTCGACCCCGACCACCAGCCCGCCAACGGCTCCATAGCGGTGGTGGAGACCGAGGACTACCGCGCGGTCATGCGCCGCTGGTACAAGGGCACCACCAAGCTGATGCTGTCGGCGGACAGCTTCGAGGACTACGAGGACATGATTTTCGGCATGGACGACGGCCCCGTGCGCGTGATCGGCACGGTGGTGTGGTTCCAGGCCGCCGACGAGATGGAGTAGCCGTGGGCGGGCGCGCGGCGATATACGCCCGCTTCTCGAGCCACAACCAGCGCGGCGAGTCCATAGAGATACAGGTGGAGAAGTCCCGCTCCTACTGCGCCGAGAACGACCTGCGCGTGGTGGCCACGTACTGCGACTTCGCGCAGACGGGCACCAACACCGACCGCGCCGAGTTCCAGCGCATGATGGCCGACGCCAAGCGAGGGCTGTTCGATTTCGTGGTCATATATAAAGTTACCCGAATCATGCGCAATCGCGACGAGATGGCCATGGCGCGCATCATGCTGCGCCGCTGCCGCGTCGAGATACTGTACGCGGGCGAGGACATTTCGGACGGCTCGGCGGGCGTGCTGCAGCTGGGCATGCTGGAGGTGCTGGCGGAGTACGAGAGCGCGCTCGACGGCGAGCGCATACGCGACGGCATACAGAAGAACGCCGAGCGGTGCATGGCCAACGGCTGCGTGCGCTACGGCTGGGACATAGTGGACGGGCGCTACGTGGTCAACGAGGAGGAGGCCGCCGCCATCCGCCTGGGCGTGCGCATGGTCTTGTCGGGCAAGTCGGTGGCCGACGTGGTGCGCGCCTGGGAGCCGTACCGCACCAAGCGCGGCGGCAAGTGGCGCTTCCAGACGGTGCGCCGCATACTGATGCGGCGGGAGAACGGCGGGGAGTACCGCTACGCGGGCGTGGTCGTGCCCGGCGGCATGCCCGCCATCGTTCCCATGGATGACGAGGAGAGGGTGATACGGATGCTTGAGGACTCGCACAGGCCCCGCGCCAAGACCGAAGCGTGGGACTTCCCGCTCACGGGCAAGCTCTACGATGGGCGAGACGGCGGGCTGATGACCGGCACCAGCGGAACGGGCAAGTCGGGCAGGCCCTATCACTACTACCGCTGCCGCAGCTGCGGGCGCACCGTGCGCCGCGATGTCGTGGAGAAGCGCGTGGCCGACGCCGTGCGCGAGGCCCTGGGCAGCGCCGACAGCCGCGAGCGCATCGCTCGCATGCTGGCCGACGCCGAGGAGGAGCGCGCCGACGAGAAGCCCTTGAGCGAGACCATAAAGGGCGAGCTGGCCAAGATCGAGACGGCGTTCTCCAACATATGGACGGCCATCGAGTCGGGCATCGCGCCGCCGGGCGGCAAGGAGCGCATAGACGCGCTGAAGCAGCGGCAGGCGCTCCTCAAGGACGAGCTGCGCACGGCCGAGGCCATTGAGGCCGCCCGCCTTGACTACGACCGCGCGCTGTTCTGGCTTGAGGGCATGGCCGCCGCCGAGGTGGACGACGCGCAGCTCCTGCGCACGTTCGTGGCGCGCGTGGTGCTGGGCGGCCCCGACGATGACGACGGCCTGCGCGTGGCGTTCACGTTTGACGATTCTGCTGGCTTGGGCGATAATCCGTCGCTGCCTGGCGCTATAGGTCCAGGTGGCGAGGTGTTCGACCGAATGAACGCCAGCTCCACCATAAGTAACAGGCAGGTAGAGAAGTGTCTCTACCTGCCTTTTTATTTCTAGTCCGCACCGCGGAGAATCGAACTCTGTGCAGGGCGCGGGCGTTAAGAAAACGCGTAAGCGTTTTTAGCCCGCGGGCGAGGACGCCGGCAGGCGGCCGAAGCCGGTGCGGATTTGCGAAGCAAATACGCGGATTCTCCGCGCAAAGCCTCAACCCCATATAGATGCGATGTTATCGAATCTCAGCCCGCCATGCGCCGCATCAACGGATCCCCCCGCACCGCGGAGAATCGAACTCTGTGCAGGACGCGAGCGTAAAGAAAACGCCGCGTCAACGCAGGCCGGGACACGCTTTCCCAATGGCGGCCCAGGCGGAAAGTCCATCCCGGAATCCGCGCTCAGACTGGGACGTAGTTTCCGGATGGCGCCTCAAGCGGAAACTGCGACCCGGAATCGAGCCGTAGAGTGGGACATGCTTTCCCAATGGCAGCTCAAGCGGAAAGCGCGTCCCGGAATCTAAGCTCGGAATGGGATTCATCTTTCTGATGACGGGCTCAGCGGAAAATGCGACCCGGAATTTGCTCTGAGACCGGGACGCGCTTTCCCGTCGACTGCCCCGACCCCTTAACTCCAAAACCTGCGCGCTCGCCGTCCCAAAACTGGGTAGAAGAAAGTCAAAACGCAATCGCAGGAGGTCAATATGACTGCAGAAGATAAGGCAAAGAACGCCGGCAAGGTCGCGCTCGTCTTGGAGGGTGGCAGTTTTCGTGGGCAGTTTACCGCCGGCGTGCTCGACGTTCTCATGGAGGCCGGTGTCGAAATTCCGGCGGTATATGGCGTATCGGCCGGTGCGCTCAACGGCGTCAACTACAAGTCACACCAGATCGGTCGCGTCAATCGCATCAACCTGACCTTCTGCAATGACAACCGCTACATGGGTGCCGCATCCTTCGCATCCACGGGCTCCATCGTGGGTTACGACTTTATCTTCAACGATATCCAGGACCGCCTGGATCCCTTTGACAACGAGGCGTTCGACGCGAGCCCCATCGAGATGTACGCCGTCGCGACGGACATGCTGTTTGGAACCGCTGCCTACCTGCCGGTCAAAAGCGCCGTGCTCGACCTCGATGCTGTGCGCGCCTCCACCTCGCTGCCGCTGGTGACGCCGCCGGTCGAGATCGACGGGCACAAATACGTCGACGGCGGCGTGGCCGATTCGGTTCCTATCGAGCATGTGCTCGAGGAGGCGGGCTTCGACCGTGCGGTCGTCATCGTCACCCAGGACCGCTCGTACGAGAAAAAGCCCTACGAGTTTATGCCTGCCGCGCGCGCCCGCTATGCCGACTACCCCTACCTGCTCGAGGCTATCGAGACGCGCCACGACCGCTATAACCTCCAGCGCATGCACCTGTGGAAGTATGAGCGCGAGGGCCGCGCGCTGGTCATCGCTCCGCAAAAGCCGGTCGAGGTCGGCCATGTCGAGCACGATCCGGCAAAGCTTTTGGACCTGTATATCCAGGGCCGTCAGGAGGCAAAGCGCCTGCTCGCGGAAATCCAAGAGTTCGTTGAGCGCTAGCGACGGCGAACCCTCAAAAAATGACAACAGCTAAAGAGTTGGAAAAATCACGGCTCGTGGATGACATGTGCAGAAACTCTGGTCGGAGCCAAAATACCTGTTGACTCGTACGGCGAGCGGGGTAATATGGACGGGTTACTTGCAGAGCCCCGTGAATCTCTGTAACAACACGTACTGTACATGGAGGAGTCTAAGTGATTTCGAAATCGACTCACTACGCCAAGCAGGGCGAGGTCCAGCGCAACTGGGTTCTCGTCGACGCCGATGGTGCTGTCCTGGGCCGTCTTGCCACCCAGATCGCAATGATCCTGCGCGGTAAGAACAAGCCCCAGTTCACGCCCAACAGCGACTGCGGCGACTTCGTTGTCGTCATCAACGCCGATAAGGTCCAGCTTACCGGTAACAAGGCCGACACGAAGACCTATTATCGCCACAGCGGCTACAACGGCGGCCTCAAGGCTGAGAGCTTCCGCCAGGCTATGGAGAAGCACCCGGAGAAGGTCATCGAGCGCGCCGTTCGCGGTATGCTGCCCAAGACCACCCTCGGCCGTGCCCAGATGACCAAGCTTAAGGTCTACGCTGGTGCCGAGCATCCGCACGCTGCCCAGAACCCCACGAAGATTGAGCTGGAGGCTTAAAGATGGCTGAGAACACCGTTGTCTACCAGGGTACCGGCCGTCGTAAGAACGCCGTCGCCCGCGTCCGTCTCGTCCCCGGCACCGGCAAGGTGACCATCAACAAGCGTGACGCCGAGCAGTATTTCGGCCGTCATCAGCTCGTTGAGAACGCCCTTGCTCCCTTCAAGGTGACCGACACCGCCGGTCAGTTCGATGTCATCGCTCTGTGCGATGGCGGCGGCATCTCCGGTCAGTCCGGCGCTCTGCGCCTGGGCATCGCCCGCGCTCTTCTGAACGCTGGCGACTACCGTGCTGACCTCAAGAAGGCCGGTTTCCTTACGCGCGATGCTCGCGTGGTCGAGCGCAAGAAGTACGGCCTCAAGAAGGCCCGCCGCGCTCCCCAGTTCTCCAAGCGCTAAGGTTTTATCTCCTTACGAGATACAATGTACAAGCGGGGCCTGCCGATTCCTCGGCGGGTCCCGCTTTTCTTTTTCGACTAGGGTGGGCGGTTGCATATCGCCTGCTAGGGAAGGAGCGATCCTATGCCCCAGAACATCTTCGGTACCGACGGCGTCCGTGGCGTCGCCAATGCCGACCTCTCGTGCGACCTCGCGTTTCGCCTGGGCCGCGCGGCGACCAAGTTCCTTGGTCCGGATATCTGCGTCGGCCGCGACACGCGTCTTTCGGGTACCATGCTCGAGAGCGCTCTGACTGCCGGCATCATGGCCGAGGGCGGTCGTCCGCACTGCTGCGGCGTCATCCCCACGCCTGCCGTGGCGCTGCTCACCGTCCAGAACGAGCTCGACGGCGGCATCGTCATCTCTGCTTCGCATAATCCGCCGGAGTTCAACGGCATCAAGTTCTTTAGCCGCAAGGGCATGAAGCTTCCCGATGCGGTCGAGGAAGAGATCAGCGCCTGGGTCATGTCCGAGGAAGCCATGGCTGCCGACACGCTGCCGACCGGTGCCGGCGTGGGCCACATCATCAAGATGAAAGACGCCCGCAAGGCATACGTCGACCACGCCATCGATACGCTTGATGGCCTGAGGCTCGATGGCCTGGTCGTTGCCGTCGACTGCGGTCATGGTGCTTCTTGCCAGACCACGCCCGCCGCGCTGCAGCGCCTGGGTGCCACGGTCCATGCCATCAACACCGATTACTGTGGCACTGACATTAACGTTGAGTGCGGCTCCACTCACCTTGAGCCCCTGCGCGAGCTCGTGCTGCGCACCCACGCCGATATCGGCCTGGCCCACGACGGCGACGCCGACCGCGTGCTGTTCGTCGACGGCGAGGGCAATGAGATCGACGGTGACTACATCCTGGCTATCTGCGGTTCTGACCTCGCCGCCCGCGGCAAGCTCGCCAACTCCGAGATCGTCTCGACCGTCATGTGCAACCTTGGCTTCTCCATCGCTATGAAGGAGCAGGGCTTCGAGATGGTTCAGACCGCCGTGGGGGACCGCTACGTTTTGGAGCGCATGCTCGCGGATGGCGCCGTCATCGGCGGCGAACAGTCCGGCCACATCATCTTCCTGGAGCACAACACCACCGGTGACGGCCTGGTGACGGCTCTGCAGCTGCTGGCCGTGCTCAAGCGCACCGGTCGTACCCTCACTGATCTTGCCGGCATCATGAAGAAGTACCCGCAGGTACTCGTCAACGTGCATTCCGACAACAAGGCCGGCCTGGACGATTGCCAGCCCATCTGGGATGCCGTCGCTGCCGCCGAGAAGGAGCTTGACGGCCGCGGCCGCATTCTGGTGCGCCCGAGCGGTACCGAGCCGCTGGTCCGCGTGATGGCCGAGGCCGAGACGCACGAGCTGACCCAGCGCGTTGTCGACGACATCGTCGAGGTTGTCAAGCGCGAACTTCCCTAATGGTCAAAAACGGGTGCCAAGTGGTAAACTGTTAAGGTTATTTGATTGATTGGTATGTCCGAGGGGGAGCATGTTCACTAAAGTCCTAAGGTCTTTTGGTATGCGTGGTCGAGTCCTTACGCTGGATGCTCCCATCTCTGGCGACGTCATTCCGCTCTCCGAGGTAAACGACCAGACGTTTGCCACCGGCCTTTTGGGCCAGGGCGTGGCGATTCAGCCTACCGGCACGCGTGTGATTGCGCCGGCAGACGCCAAGGTCGAGGCCATTTTTCCCACGGGTCACGCCGTTGCGCTCAACACGGTCGATGGCCTAGACGTGCTCATCCACGTTGGTTTGGACACTGTTCAGCTTGAGGGCAAGCATTTTAGCGTGCATGCACAGGTGGGCGATGTCGTCCATAAGGGTGACGTGCTCATCGAGTTCGATCGCGAGGCAATTGCTGCCGAGGGCTACGATGTGACGGTTCCCATCTTGGTGTGCAACTCCGTTGAGTTCTCGAGTATCAAGGGCTCCGTTGGTGCGCATGTCGAAGAGATGGACCAGCTCATCGTTGCTCGCGAGCGCTAGCAAGTGCACGTGGCCATTAGCCTACAATTCAAACACGTTTATGGAGGGTGCCCTTGAAAGAGGGCGCCCTCCGTGGCAAGATGGGATTTGTCCGAAGCTAAACGGCTTTGGGTCACCGTGGACGGGCAGGGGCCTCGACGCGGCTAGACACGAGACACATACATTACGCGACCTCGCCCTGGTGGCCGCACACGTTGGTTGCGGCCGACGCGGGCCGCGGGCAAGTGCTTGTAAGGGGAGCCTTGCCTCTCTTGTACGAGAAAGGACGCGTAATGAAGATCATTAAAGCTAAAGACTACGAGGATATGAGCCGCAAGGCCGCCAATATCATCTCGGCTCAGGTTATCCTCAAGCCCGATTGCGTGCTGGGTCTTGCCACCGGCTCCACCCCGATCGGTGCCTACAAGCAGCTCGCTGCTTGGTACGAGAAGGGCGACGTCGACTTTGCCGAGGTCAGCACCTACAACCTGGACGAGTATCGCGGCCTTTCGCACGACGATCCCCAGAGCTATCACTACTTCATGCGTGAGAACTTCTTCGATCACATCAACATCGACCTGAACAACACGCATGTGCCCGACGGTTCCAACCCCGACGCCGCCGCTGCCTGCTCTGAGTACGACAAGATCGTCGCCGCCGCCGGTTACCCGGATCTGCAGCTGCTCGGCATTGGCAACAACGGCCACATCGGTTTCAACGAGCCCGATGACCACTTCTCCAAGGGCACGCACTGCGTCGACCTCACCGAGAGCACCATTCAGGCCAACAGCCGCCTGTTCGACAGCATCGACGATGTTCCCCGTCAGGCCTACACCATGGGTACCCAGACCATCATGTATGCCCGCATGATCCTAGTCGTCGCCAACGGCGAGGCCAAGGCTCAGGCCGTGCATGACATGTGCTATGGTCCGGTTACGCCCGCGTGCCCGGCTTCGATCCTGCAGCTGCACACCAACTGCGTTGTCGTTGCCGACGAGGCCGCCCTTTCGCTCTGCGAGTAGCGCGAATCCTGCATCTCGACATAGCCTTGCCTAAGGCCTCCGCTTTGCGGGGGCCTTTTTGTTATCCCTCTCCGCCCGCTTGACCAAAATCTTGCCGCAAGCTTGACGAATGCCGGATGCCCAACAGCTTGATTCATTCCATACCAGATTCTATGCAAAAATGCCACTAAAAGGTCGTAGACGGTAGCGGGTGCTAGGCGAGTTGAATGACATAGCTGAACCTTGTTCATTTGCGTTACACTGCCGCTTAGATGGGACAAGCTGACAAGCTCATTTACCTGCTTAAAGACCGATTAGTCGGGGGATTAATAACAATCGGCCCTCGCTGTACAAAAACTTGCCGCTTGCGTACCAAAAGACAACCTAAAACGCAAGGTCGCTCTATTCATAGCGCGGCTTGTATGGTCTTGCGGTTACAGTGTCCATACGGTCGAGTTGAGGAGCGGGCATGGTAAACGATTTGGGCAGTATGGACGACCTCGAGCTGATGCCGCTGGGCGGTGGCTATATGGTGCGACGCGAACGCTTGATGAATGAGCTTCTCGCCAAGGGCCGAAAGGCCGGCATCGTGGTTCTTTATGCGCCCGACGGGTTTGGGAAGACCTCGGTGCTGCTGCAGTACACCCATGAGGTTAAATGCGACCCGACGCGAGGCCCCGTGCGGATTATCGAGGCCGATCGCGCCACTGGGCGCGAGGTGTTTATGCAGCTCGAGGTGGTCACCGAAGAACTCAAAGACAAACCGCACTCCCTTATCGCGATTGATAATGTGCCAAACCTCGATCAGCGCGATACCGAAGACCTCATCGACAGGATTCGCGGCCTGCGCGCTATGGGGGTGGGGGTCTTTATCTCCTGCCGTCCTTCAAATCGTCAACTGATTCATGGGCTGGGCGATTCGGTTAAGATCAATGCGCAGATGCTCAAGGTGCATGCCTATGAGTATTCGGCGTGGGCATCGGCGTTTTCGATCAGCACATCGCTCGACTTTTATCAGCTCACGCAGGGCGTGCCCGAGCTCGTTTCGGCATTGCAGACGGGTCTGTATGGCCAAGGCGACGTAGCCGGTCTGCTCGAAAACGAGATTGTCAACGTATATGGCGCGGCACTTGTCGACCTGGCTTCGCTCGACAATAATGCACTGTTTTGCGTGGCATGTCTCATGATTTTGATGGGCGAGGGCAATATCGCAGAACTCGAGGCTTGCGGGGTGAGGCTATCGATGGTCGACCAGTCCTACTTCGTACGCGACTACCCGATCTTTGGCTTGGACCCCGCCGAGCGGAGTTTTACGTGTCTGGGCACGGAGGATAACGGACGCTTGCGCTTGCGTAAGTTGGTGGCCGAGGTTCGCCCCGAACTTGTTCCGAGGGCGGCCCGGATTTTGCTTAAGGCGGGCCGATGCGATGCGGCGATGGGCCTGGCGGACGCCTTTTTGGACCGTGATGCGGTCCTTGAACTTGCTGGGCAGTATGGGGTCGATCTGGCTCTGACGGGGCACGGGGCCGATATCTGCCGAGCAGCGCTGGGCACGATCGATGCCGAGGATCCGGCTCCAGAGCCAACGCCTGCCGAGGCGCTTGGCGTATATCTGGCAGCGGTCAGCGTGTCCAATACAAAGCTCGCTCGCTATATGGCATCGGTCATCGAGCGCGGGGGCGAACGGGCGGCCTGCGAAATAGACCCTGTTTCATGGAGGGTGGCCCAGACACTGACGGCTGTTTGCTATGGGGACAACGGGCTTGGGCTTCCTACGAACCTGACCGTGCCAGAAATCGAGACATCCCATACCGCACTCGATATGTTGTCCGCGCATATCGAGGTCAAGCGCTGCCTGACCGAGCGGGGAGATGACGGCGGCGTTCTACAGCAGCTCAAAACGAGCAAGGCCTACGACTGTGAGCTCGACATCGCGGGGATTGTTATACGGGCCGATAACATGCTGGTGGAGCTCTTTGACGGGTCGTTTACGGGAACCGACGAGCGCGACGACGAGATGACGGTGGTGCGGGAGGCGCTCGACGTACGTGGGCTTAAGGCGATGGCTATCTGGGTGCGCATGGTGCTGGCGGCACGGCGGCTCCTTTCCGGCCTGCCGGTAACCGACGACGCGGCGTTCAACGAGCTCGATCGTTTTGCCGTGCGCATGCGCGATAATCAGATTCAGCTGTTTGGCCTGTTGCTAGAAGGCTGGCAGTCGCTGGCAGAGGGACGGCCGGTTAATGCAAAGTTCCGTGCGGTCCAAGTGCTCAAACTTGCCGAGGAGTCGATTGCGTACATGCGCGATAACGCATTGCTGCTGGAGCGCGCGGCGTATCTGCGTAACACCTCGATGGTTTCGGTGCGTGAGGAAGCGGAGTTGCTCGATATAAGCCAGACGCAGGTTGGTGGAGCGGAGGCTTGGATGGTGGCGCTGCATTTGGCCTGTGCGGGCCGAGACAGCGATCTTGCGGCCTGGATGTCCATGAATCGTGCGGGGATTCTGGAGCCATCGTATCGGCTCTTTGCGCGCCTTGCCATGCATTGTCTGGGCGAGCCGGCGACCAGGATTCGCAAGAAGCTTCCCGTGCGCGAGCTGTCGCGGTACTCGCTGCGCGACGATTTGGAAGGGGAGGGCGAGCGCCTGTTCCAGGCCGGCGAGGTTGAAGCCGTTGATACCATTGACCATATCGAGATTCGCATGTTTGGTGCGTTTCGCGCCGAGCGCGACGGGTTTCCCATCACGGACAAAATGTGGCGCCGCAAGAAGGCGGCGACACTTGCCGAGCGGCTTGCGCTGGGCATGGATGCGCTCGTCGATCGTGAGACGCTGGCCATGGAGTTGTGGCCCCATGCCGAGTTCAATAGCGCCCGCAACAACCTGTACTCGACGATATCGCGCTTGCGGTCGGCTTTGGGACCGACGCCGGATGGCAAGTCGTGTGTGCTCATCCAAAATGAATGCATCGGACTCAACGGCGACTACGTCAAGACCGATGTACGGCTGTTTGACCAGATAAGCCGCGAGGTTTTGGGAAATCGCACGGGTGCGCGCGGGCCCCATTTAGTTGAGCTGTGCCTTAAGATTGAGCAGCTTTATGCCGGGCCGCTGTATGTTCCCAATGGCTGTAACCCCACCTACTTTTTGCGTATGCGACGCATTATGCAGTCAAAGTACATCGATTGCATGATTAAGGGAGCAAATGCCGCCCTAGAAGAAAACGACCTGCAGTCGGCGATTTGGCTGGCGGAGTCGGGGCTTCGACAGGAAACGGCGCGTGAGGATATGGTGCGCTGCGCCATGCGCGTCTACAGTGCGGCGGGGCGGCGGCGCGATATCGTCGAGCTGTACAGCGGGCATATGCACCATCTGAGGGAGCAGGTCAATGGCGTGCCCGAGCCCGAGACGCGGCGTCTATACGAGCGCTTGGTGGAGGGGCGGCTCAATCGCGTGCTGGTCGAGCGATAAAAAACGGGCGCCCGAAGTATTTGGGCACCCGTAAGCTTGCCATGTGCTGGCTCGCCGGATCATTGGCTCTTAGACGAGCTCGATCTTCTCGATGTCCTTGCGCGAGGACTCGCGATACAGCGAGAACTTGCGGCCGATGACCTGGACGACCTCGGCGTGGCAACGCTCGGAGAGCTCTTCGGCGGCCTCGCGGGCGGAAAGACTGGAGCCATCGAGCACGGAGCACTTAACGAGTTCGTGCTTCTCCAGGTAGGCGACCGTCTGCTCGACGGTGCCCTCGTTGACATCGGACTTACCGATGATGATGGCGGGGTTGAGATGATGGGCCATGCTGCGAAGTTGCTTGACCTGGGCTCCTGTCAGTGCCATGGGTTCTCGCTTTCTATGTATGGGGCGCCCCGCGACGGGGCCTTAATCTACGTGAGCTGTCCCACGATAGCGCAGGAACGGCGCGGTGTGGAGTGCGTTTGCCCAGTTCAAAAAGAATGCGGATGCCGAGGTGATGGGCAGTGCGGGCTGTGAACGGGCTACGAGCGGGATTCAGAGACCGGTTCCCATGCAATAAACGCCCAGCGAACCTTACGGATATGGTCGAGCATATAGCGCCCCTGCGGCACGCCCTTGGAGCCCGGCTCGCCGGCATGGGGGTTTTCGATCATGTGCTGAGCGATATAGTCGCGCAGGCGGTCGATCTTATCCTCGTTGCCATGCTCGAGCATACGGGAAAAATCCGCCACGCCTGCCTCAAGGCTATCGAAGGTATCGCGACGAGGCGATTCAAAGTATGTAACCTGCGGCAACGCACCCATCTGAATGAGGATGTTGAAGGCGTACACAAAGCCATTGCTGCAGGTAACCGAGGCACCAATGGCGTTCATCAGGTGCAGATCATAGCGCGGGCTGGAGTTGGCGACCATCGTGACAGCACAACGGCGACGAGCCGTTCGATCAAGCTTGGCAAGCGCGCCTTTTAGGTTGGTCGTGGTGACAGAACGACTGGCAAAGGCAACATCTACCGCTTTCGCGACCGGTCCAACCAAATCCCAATCATCATCCCAAGCAAGCTCAAGCGGTGTAATGCGATCCTCGAGCCCATAGTACTCAATGCCAGCATCAAGCGTGCCCAACATAGCAGGGGAAAAATCAGCAGCAATCACGGGATGACCAGCCTGAGCAAGCGGAATAGCAATCGACCCAGCCCCACACCCCATATCAAGCACCGACTCGCCAGGCTTTAACGCCAACAGCTTTATAAAATCCCGGGCATACGGAGCAGTCTCAAGCGGCCGAAAATGCCGAGCCCTTTTATCCCACTCAAAAGAATCATCAGCCCGCCGCCGACCAGCCTGCAGGC
>NZ_QSRV01000016.1:0-228 GCF_003437235.1 Collinsella sp. TF07-1 | reverse complement strand
GAAGCTCAGAGCGAGCGTCCCCATCAACCACGGGCCAACCTCCTAGCAACAAAAAAGCGACTCCTCCCAAAAGAAGAGCCGCAACCAGCATATATCAGAAAAAGAACCGTTCCAACGCCAAACCGCCGCACCAGCCAAGTGGTGCAGGAGCGAAGCGACTGCAACCGGGATAGAACCCAACTGAGGTCCCGTTGTGCGGGAGCCCCGGGGAGGGCAAATATATAAGGT
>NZ_QSRV01000015.1:0-57381 GCF_003437235.1 Collinsella sp. TF07-1 | reverse complement strand
CACGTCACCTTGCTCGCTTAGGGGCGTTTTCGCTGACTTATGCTCAACCTGCGGCGTTGTCTTGCTCCGGGGGTGGCAGTTGGGGACGTTCCTTTTCTGCCGGTAGTTTGGGACACTCCTTGTCAGGTAGTCATTGGGGACGTTCTTGTTTGACTAGTCGTTTAAGAACGTCCCCAACGACTACATAGGATGAGAGTGGATAATCTCCCGGTTTGAGCCTGCATTCAAGCTCAAAGTGGGAGATTATCCGCTCTCGTTTCGTTTGTTGATTTCGATGCCTACATTTGTAGGAGCAGTTCGTGGAGGCGGGTGTCGTCGTCGAGTTCGGGGTGGAAGGTCACGCCGAGTTGTTTGCCTTGGCGCGCGGCGACGATGCGGCCATCGACCTCTGCCAAGGCCTTGGCGTCGCCGTGGACCTCGACGATGCGGGGCGCGCGGATAAACGTCAGCGGCACTTCACCGTCGATGCCGTCTACCTGTCCCTTGGTGCGAAAACTGCCGAGCTGTCTGCCATAGGCATTGCGCTCAACGAGCACATCCATGGTTGCCAAACGCGGCGTGCCCTTATCGTCATGAGCGGCAAGGTCGTGAGCCAGCAGAATCAGGCCGGCGCAGGTGCCCAGGACGGGCATGCCTTCAGCGATACGGGTACGAAGCTCCTCGAGCATGCCCAACTCATCAAGCAGTTTCCCTTGAACGGTAGACTCGCCGCCGGGAAGTATCAGACGGTCAAAGTTCTGCTTCAAATCAGCCGCCTGCCTCAGCTCAATACAGCGTGCGCCCAGCTCAGATAGCCTTGCCTCATGCTCGGCAAAAGCGCCTTGGACCGCCAGCACGGCAACCGTTTGGTGTGCATAATCGCTCATGTGCGATCCTTTCTGCTGGACTAGCGCCCGCGCTCTTCCATGATAATCTCGATCTCGTCGGCGTTGATGCCCACCATAGCCTCGCCCAGGTCCTCCGAAAGCTCGGCGATGAGCTTGGCGTCGGTGAAGTTTGCCACGGCCTTGACGATGGCGGCGGCGCGCTTGGCGGGGTCGCCGCTCTTAAAGATGCCCGAGCCAACAAAGACGCCCTCGGCGCCCAGCTGCATCATCAGCGCGGCGTCGGCGGGGGTCGCGACTCCGCCGGCGGCAAAGTTTACGACGGGGAGCTTGCCCGTGGCATGGACCTCGCGCACCAGCTCGACCGGAACCTGCAGCTGCTTGGCTGCCTCAAAGAGCTCGTCGTCGCGCAGAGCAACAACGTCGCGGATCTGCTTTTGGATCTTGCGCATATGGCGCACGGCCTGAACGACGTCGCCCGTGCCCGGCTCGCCCTTGGTGCGAATCATCGTGGCGCCCTCAGCAACACGGCGCAACGCCTCGCCCAGATCGCGGGCGCCGCAGACAAACGGCACGTCAAACTGGGTCTTGTCGATGTGATAGACATCATCGGCGGGGGAGAGGACCTCGGACTCATCGATGTAGTCGATCTCGATGGCCTGCAGGACCTGCGCCTCGACAATGTGACCGATGCGACACTTGGCCATAACGGGGATGGAGACGGCCTCCTGGATGCCCTTGATCATCTTGGGGTCGCTCATGCGCGAGACGCCGCCTGCGGCGCGGATGTCGGCCGGGATGCGCTCGAGCGCCATGACGGCGCAGGCGCCCGCCTCCTCGGCGATGCGTGCCTGCTCGGGCGTGGTGACGTCCATGATGACGCCGCCCTTGAGCATCTGCGCGAGCTCGCGATTGAGTTTGACGCGATCGGCCTTGCTGGTCTGTTCTGCCATGGTTGCTCCCTTGGTTGGCATGTACATTGCTTGACGGAACATCCTATCGGGGAGCTGGGTATGGCGAAATACTCAGTTTTCGAGATAATAACAAGGTCAGACTAATGCCAGATTGAATGATTCGATAAGGTCAGGTGATAGACCCATGCTTGACTACAATTTGGAAAATCGCGGCGAAGCATCGCTTTATGAGTATGTTTACCAGCAAATTCGCGATGATATTGTTGCTGGCCGTATTGCGGCGGGGGAGCATCTTCCGTCTAAGCGCGCCTTTGCCAGTCATCTGGGAATCAGTGTCATTACTATCGAGAATGCATATAGCCAGTTGCTTGCCGAGGGCTATATTTGCTCAATGCCGCGTCGAGGCTACTACGCGTGCGAGCTTCCGGATGCGCCGGTTTTGGCTTTGGCTGCGGGGGATATCGACCGAGATGCTGTCCCTGTTGGTCCCAGCGCGCATGATGCCATGGGGCAGGCAGAGCGATTCGACGCACTTTCTCCTTCCGCTTTGGAGGCGGCGCGGCTTTGGCAAAGTGCGCTACGGGCGACGCTGACGTCCGAAGACGAACGTGAAATCTTTTCGCCCGCACCGGCGCAGGGCACCGCTCGACTGCGACGTGCGATTGCGCACCATCTGCGCGGGACAAGGGGCATGAATGTCAATCCCGACAATATCGTTATCGGTGCGGGCGCCCAGCTGCTCGATACCATGTTGGTTCAGTTGCTTGGCGCGGACAAGGTGTATGCCGTCGAGGATCCAGGCTATTTGCGCTTGACGCGCATCTATCAGGCCATGGGTTGCGAAGTGCGGCATGTCCCGTTGGATGCTGAGGGCGTGGACTTGAGCGCGCTGCAGAAAACCGGGACCGATGTCCTTCACCTGATGCCGTCTCATCAGTATCCGACCGGTCTTGTGACGAGCATTGCACGTCGCTATGCGTTGCTGAGCTGGGCCGCCGAGCGGCCAGGTCGGTATCTCATCGAAGACGACTTTGATTGTGAGTTTCGCCTTGCCGGCAAGCCGATTCCCGCGCTCGCGTCGATCGATGCCGCCCAGTCGGTTATCTACACCAACACGTTTTCGAAGAGCCTTTCATCGGCGTTACGTTTGGCGTACATGGTGCTGCCCGATGAACTAATGGAGAGGTTTAAACGCAACCTTGGTTTCTACGCCTCGTCGGTAAGTTCTGTTGATCAGGTTGCCTTGGCGCGTTTGCTGGAATCGGGTGATTACGAGCGACATGTGAACCGCGTGCGTGTTCGTGCTCGCGAGGCGCGTGATGGCCTGGCGGCGCTTGTGCGGAAGACATTTCCGGCAGGAGAGGTCTCGATCGAGCATGCAGACGCGGGCCTTTACTGCATCGTGGTTGCGGAGCGTGGCGCGGGCGGAAGCTCTTTTACGCGGGCACTTATGCACTCGAATATCCCTTATATCGATATCGGTGACTGCTTTTGGTGTGCCGATGGCGCATCTGTCCCTAAAAACTCAACTCAAATTCTTGTTCAGTATGACGATCTGAGTCCAAAAGTACTAACTACCTTGGAATTGCAGCTAATGGGGGGCGCTCTGCAACCTAAGTGAGTAGACTTTTAGCACTTTGGCGACCAGGCAGTTTTGTAACAAGCTATCTACCTGCGGTTTTGAAAAGCAGGATGACCGGCCTGATCGGGATGTTCAAAAAAGTCTACTCACTTGCCGCGCAAAGCTCCTGCATGAGAAAAAATGGGGTTTTCAACAGGGCTTCGTCCAGCTCTTGGCAAGCTTTTGGCCAGTTGGGGAGGGCTGTTGAAAACTCGGCAGTCCGTTCGGCGCCATTTTTGGTGCGTTCGCGCCAATGCGTGACTGACTGGGTTGAAATTCGTGTTTTCCTGTGCCTATGAAGGATCTACTTTGTGACATATCAGCTTTTAGGTACTGGCGTTTGCCTCCTCAAGTCCGCGCTTTGTGTCCGCCGCTTCCACGACCGGAAGAAGACCGGCAGCGATATGATCTCGCCCGCAACCCGACGGCTGCGGTCGCGCTCGGTTTTCCGTTGTATACATTGGTTCGGTCGAGAAACAAACGGACTTGTCCTGCCAGCATTAGGCAGCGGCTGTTTCTTGGTGAGCTTCCCGGGGAATCCGTGCTGGAAACGGAGCATGGGGTTTTGATTACGTCTCCTCTACTGACGGCATTCATCATGTTGCGGCATCTGACGGATCTTCAGCTTCTTTTGGTATTGGCGGAGATGTGTGGCTTGTTTGCGGTGTGTGCCCTGCCGGCGGCACTTGAGGCGGAGCTTTCGCGTGCAATTGATTCGGGCGCGATTTCGACAACGTTCGGTTGGGTGCGCTGCCCGTCCGAGGACGGCGCCGCTTCAAATTTATGGCGTCGAGACGCTTTGGTTTTGGGCGGAGACCTTGACCGTTTTTTTTCAGATGTTTGCGGGATGCGTTACGGCAATAGATTTATAGCGGTATCGCAACTCGTTCCATTGGGCGCCGCGTCGCCTTTTGAGGTCGAGGCGTATTTGCTACTTGCACTGCCGCGATCCCTGGGAGGCGAAGGTTTTTGCGGCATAGAGCTTAATGTTGAAGTGATGCTAAGCACAAGTGCTCGAGCGATTGTGGGAAAGTCCCGTGTATATATCGACCTACTTTTGTCTTCGCCGGACGGCAGGCGACAGGTGGCCATTGAATGTCAGGGAAAGGCCTCACACGGACGCGCAGGAGATGGCTTGCGTGACGCTGACCGCATGACGGCCCTTCAGGCCATGGGCTACGATGTGCTTCTCCTGACACACAGACAGATATCCGATGGGGATAGATTCCGCGCGATCGTTAAGGCCGTATGCAGGATGCTCGATGCTGAATATCGTGATAAAAGCTCAGATGAGCAAAGGGCTGAGACATTACTCCGGTCTGAACTATTCGTTGACTGGACAAAATTGGGAGTAATCGACGGAAAGATGCCCGTTAGACGCAAAACAGCTCGATCGTGGACGGCTGCGGTTCTAAGTGAGTAGGCTTTTGACACTTTGGCGACCAGGCCGTTTTGAAACAAGTCATTTACCTGCGACTTCATAAAGCAATACGGATGGTCTGCTCGGCAAGTTTCGAAAAGTCTACTCACTTAGTTTTTGACGAGAGACCGATGCCGAAGATAGCTCTATTTCAGGGCGTTAACGAGTCCTCGAGACACAAAAAGGCCCGAACCAATACGGTCCGGGCCTCATCGAGCTAGAGGTTATGTCTCAAGCGGTTGGCTTAGCCAAAGTAGCGCTTCAGCAGGCCGGCGAAAGCCTTGCCGTGGCGGGCCTCGTCGCGAGCCATCTCGTGCACGGTGTCATGGATGGCATCGAGGCCGGCGGCCTTGGCGCGCTTAGCGAGATCGGTCTTGCCAGCGGTGGCGCCGTTCTCGGCCTCAACGCGCATCTCGAGGTTCTTCTTGGTGGAGTCGGTCACGACCTCGCCCAGAAGCTCAGCGAACTTGGCGGCGTGCTCGGCCTCCTCGTGGGCAGCCTTCTCCCAGTACAGGCCGATCTCGGGATAGCCCTCGCGATGAGCGACGCGAGCCATGGCCAAGTACATACCGACCTCGGAGCACTCGCCCTCAAAGTTGGCGCGCAGGTCGGCAACGATGTCCTCGGAGACGCCCTCCATCTTGGCGACGCCCACGACGTGCTCGGCAGCCCACTCGAGCTGGCCCTCCTCCTGCTTCAGGAAACGAGAACCGGGAACGCCGCACTGGGGGCACTTGAAGTCCTCGGGCAGCTGGTCGCCGTCGAACTCTTCCACATAACCGCAAACGGGGCAAACAAACTTCATGATTCGATCCTTTCGATCGATGGCGATTGTGCGCTCGTCCGGTCCCGTAAGGGCCCTCTCCGGACGTGCGTCTTGACGAGTTCTATTATCCATAAATGCGACCGAATGTGAAGCCTATTAGGAATGATTTTTAATAAAATAATTTTGGGCATGTGAAGATGTTGATTGATTAACGATTGCCAGGCCGCTCGAGACCTCCGCTGAGTACAATCGGTCGAGCAAATGTTGACCTATCAACAAATGAAGGAGTTTCCTTTATGCATCTAGCCCGTCGTGCCTGGTGCCGAACATATCAGACGGTTTTTCGCATCGCATTGCCGATCCTGCCCTATACCGAGCCGCGCATTTTGGAGCATGCCGAGGACGTGCCCGCGGTGCTTCAAAAGCGCTCGATACAGCGGGTTCTTATCGTGACGGATCCCGGTATTGCCCGTCTGGGGCTCACGGCGCCGCTCGAGACGGCGCTCGCGTCCAAGGGAATTGGCGTTACGGTCTATGCCGAAACGCGTGCGAACCCCACGGTCTCAAACGTGGAGGAAGCGGCGTCCCTGTATCGCGAGAGCGCCTGTCAGGCCATTATCGGCTTTGGCGGCGGCTCGGCCATGGACTGTGCCAAGGGCGTGGGCGCACGCATCGCACAGCCAAACAAGCCCATCAACAAGATGCGCGGCCTGTTGCGCGTCCACCGTCTCCTGCCGCTGCTCATCGCCGTTCCCACCACGGCAGGTACGGGTAGCGAGGTCACGCTCGCAGCGGTCATTACCGATGACGAGACGCACTACAAGTACCCCATTAACGACTTTGTGCTGATCCCGCGCTTTGCGGTACACGACCCCGAGTTTACACGTGGCCTGCCCGCCTCCATTACGGGGCAGACGGGCATGGATGCTCTGACGCATGCCGTCGAGGCCTTTATCGGGCGCAGCACCACGCCCTACACGCGCAAGATGGCGCGTCAGGCGGTGCAGCTCATCCGCGACAATTTGCTCGAGGCCTATGAGCATGGCGACGACATGCGCGCTCGTCGCAATATGCTTTCGGCGGCGTATAAAGCGGGTGTTGCATTTACCCGCTCCTATGTCGGATATGTGCATGCCATCGCGCATAGTCTGGGCGGCCGATACGGAATTCCGCACGGCTTGGCCAACGCCATCATCCTGCCGCACATGCTTCGCGCTTATGGTGACGCCGCCGCCCCCACGCTTGCCGATCTTGCTCGCATGGCCGGTATCGCGCCGGCTAACGCGCAGGACAGTCTTGCGGCCGAGGCCTTTATCGATTGGGTCGACCGCATGAATGCCGCCTTGGGCATTCCCAAATATGTGACGGGCATTCGCCGCTCCGATATTCCGCAAATGGCGGCCCATGCCGATGCCGAGGCCAATCCGCTATACCCCGTTCCACTTTTGATGGACCGTTTGGAGCTCGAGCGTATGTACGAGGTCGTCGCGGGTGGTATGTTTGAGGATGAGAACTAGGAGGGCCCATGAACACCGAGGAAATCGCGCGCATTGTCGGCGAACAGCGCGCCTACTTTAAGACGCGCGCCACGTTTGATGTCGATGCTCGACGTCGCGCCCTCGTGCGCCTGCGCGAGGCGGTGCGAGCACACGAGACCGATATTGCCCATGCGCTCAAGACCGATTTGGGAAAGTCGCATGACGAGGCCTATATGTGTGAGATCGGCACCTCGCTTTCCGAGATTCGTCATCAGATTGCGCATGTGGCTCGATGGAGCCGTCCGCGCCTGCGCTCCTGCGACCTCGCCAATGCTATTAGCGTGTGCAAGACGCAAGCCGTGCCCTATGGCGTCACGCTCGTCATGGCTCCATGGAACTATCCGTTTTTGTTGACGCTCGAGCCGCTCGCCGGCGCGCTCGCTGCGGGTAACACCGTGGTCATCAAGCCGAGTGCCTATGCGCCGGCTTCGAGCGCGGTGCTCAAGCAAATCTGCGAAGAGACGTTTGATCCGCGCCTGGTGACGGTTATCGAGGGCGGGCGCGCCGAGAACGAAGCGCTGCTCGATGAGTGCTGGGACAAGATCTTCTTTACCGGCAGCGTTCCGGTCGGCAAACTCGTCATGGAGCGGGCAAGTAAAAACCTGACGCCCGTGACGCTTGAGCTGGGCGGAAAGAGTCCCGGCATTGTGGATGCGACGGCAAACTTGAAGGTCGCGGCACGGCGCATCGCCTTTGGTAAATGGCTCAACGTGGGCCAGACCTGTGTAGCGCCCGATTATCTGCTGGTCGACGTGCACGTGCACGATGAGTTGTTGGGCCTCATCAAGGAGGAGGTCCGCCGCATGTTTGGCGAGCATCCGCTCGACAACGAGGATTACGGCCACATCGTCAACGCCAAGCATTTTGCGCGCGTGCGCGGGCTGATCGATCCCGACAAGGTTGTGCTGGGAGGCACGGCGCGCGAGTCGTCGCTCAAGATTGAGCCGACGATCCTAGACGGCGTGTCCCCCGATGACGCCGTGATGCAGGAAGAAATCTTCGGTCCCATCTTGCCGGTGCTGACGTTTGAGAGCTTAGACGAGGCCGAGACGTTTATTACGGATCGTCCGACACCGCTGGCCTTATATATCTTTAGCCAGGACCGCGCAGTTCAGGAGCGCTTTGTGCGCCATGTGCCCTTTGGCGGCGGCTGCGTCAACGACACGATCATGCATCTGGCTACGAGCCATATGGGCTTTGGCGGCATGGGCGCGAGCGGTATGGGGCAGTACCATGGACGCGAGAGCTTCGATACGTTTAGCCACAAGAAGAGCATCGTGAACAAGGCAACGTGGTTGGACGTGCCATTCCGCTATGCTCCTTACGCAAGCTGGAAGCACAAGTTCGTGCGCATGTTTGTGCATTAGAATCAGATAAGGATGAATTTATGTCCGCACGGGCCCGTAGACTTCTCGATAAGGTCAAACGCTGGTTTATCCGGCCGTTAGAGGAGTTGCCATGTACGAGCCTTCACGTGTTCTTCTGTCGTTTCATATCGCAGGATTTCAATATGCCGACGGTGCTTTGGTCCTAGGCGATCTTAAAGCGGGCGATAAACTGACGCTGTGTGCCGAGCACGATAATCCCCATGATCCCGAGGCGGTTGCGATCTATTACGGCAACACCAAGCTTGGCTATGTTCCGGGAAACGAGGTCGGCCCGCTGTCCTTGATGATGTATTACGGCCACGAGGATGTGTTTGAGGCCCGCGTACAACAGGTTGCCCCCGAGCGCAGCCCGTGGCATCAGATGCGCGTTGGCCTCTATGTGGTGGATGCTCGCTAGTCGGCAATGGAGGCTGCCATGTTTGTTGACGATGATCTGTTCGATCTGACGGATGACCCGTTTGAGTGGGATATGCTACTTGATGACGATGAGTTGGAGCAGGACCGCAAAAAGCAAAAGGATAAGAACACCCCGGGAAAAGATTCGAATAAAAAGGACAAGCGCCGCCGCGGACTGTTCGGCGGGCTCTTTGGATAACCGCCGCATCGCTACGTCTGTATACTTAGCACGAGTTGAACGCGTTGCGAAATGAGGGCATAGACGATGATGTGGTTTACCGCCGACCTGCACCTGGGCGATACGAATATCTTGCACGACATGGATCGGCCGTTTGATTCGGTCGAGGAGATGAACCGCAAGGTCATCGATGCCATCAATGAGTGCGTGGCTGTGGACGACCGCCTCTATATCTTGGGAGACTTTACCTACCGTTTGCCCCTGGCAGAGGCGGTGCGCCTGCGCGAGCGTATCGAATGCAAGAATGTGACGCTCATCCGTGGTAACCATGACGGCGACTGGGAAGATCCCGACGTACCGCAGATTTGGGAAGACGTGCGCGATTACCTGGAGATTGCTCCCGGCTATGCCAAGGGGCATCGTCTGGTTATGAGCCACTACCCCATGCTCAGCTGGAATGGTAAGGCGCGTGGCGCCATCATGCTACACGGGCATATCCACAGCAGAGGAGACCGCACCAACGCTCGCAACCGCGATCGCGAGCGCCCCATTTACCGCTACGATGTGGGCCTCGACGCCAACAACTACAAGCCCGTAAGCCGAGACCAGATCCTGAATTTCTTTGGACTGTAGCTCGCAAACCGCCACGAAGGGGACAGGCACCTTTGTGGTGGTTCTGGCGCCGTACTCATTCTGGTAGCGGCGACTTATTTGTCCGCGCGGCGCGGTAGAGTGAAGGCGGTTGAAGTTTGCGTCCATCGAGGAGCTGCTATGAACGAGATTAAGTGCCCGCATTGCGGCGAAGTTTTTAAGGTCGATGCGTCCGGCTATGCGGATATCGTCAAACAAGTGCGCAATGCCGAGTTTTCGCGCGATCTGGATGAGCGTGTGAGGGCAGTCCAGCGCGAGGGCGAGCAGGCGCTGGAGCTTGAGCGCTCGCGTTCGACGGCTGCCTTGCAAGAGGCAGAGTCTCAGCGCAACGCTCAGCTTGCCGAGCAGAAGAACACTGCGGAGCAGAAGCTGGCACAAGAGGTTGCCAAGCGCGACGCTGAGCTTGCCGAGCTGCGCGCCAAGCTCGAAGGCGCTGCCGCAGAGCGCGAGAGTGCAAGTCAGCGCGCGGCGGTTGAGGCCCGCGCCGATGCTCAAAAGGAGAATGCCGAGCTTCAGCGCGAGATCGACAATTTGCGTGCGCAGCTGGAGCGCAAAGATGACGAAGCCAAGCTCGTCGAGTCGGCGACGCGCAATGCCGCTCAAAACGATTTAGCTGCACGTGATGCTCAGATTGCTGAGCTGCAGGCCAGACTTGCCGCGGCGGACAAGGCCCAGGAGATGGCGCTTGCCGCCGCTGCGGCCGAGTCGCAGCGTGAGCTCGATGCCGCTCGCAGCGAGGCCGAGCGCGCGCTTGCTGACTATCGCGTGAAGGTGCAAGAGAAGTTTTCTGCCGCAAAGGCACAGTCCGAGCAAGAGGCCGAGGGTCTGCGTGCCCAGTTGCGCGAGCAGGAACTGATGGCAAAAATGAACCTGTCAGAGGCGGTCGCCGCGGCGGAGCGAGAGCGCGATGAGGCACGTGCCAAGCTGACGAGCGAGTTGGCGGTGCGCGATTCTCGTGAGGAGCAAGCCAAGGCGGCACACGAGCTCGAGCTTGCGCAGGCCAAGCGCGCGAGCGATGACCTGATTCGCTACAAGGATGAAGAGATTGAGCGCCTTAAGGACATGAAGGTCCGCCTGTCCACCAAGATGGTGGGCGAGTCGCTCGAGCAGCACTGCGAGACCGAGTTCAACCGTCTGCGCATGACGGCGTTTCCCAACGCGTACTTCGAGAAAGATAACGATGCGTCCGAGGGTACCAAGGGCGACTTTATCTTCCGCGAGTGCGACGCGAGCGGTAACGAGGTCATTTCGATTATGTTCGAGATGAAAAACGAGAACGACGAGACCACGACCAAGCATAAAAACGAGGACTTCTTTAAGAAACTCGACCACGATCGCCGCCAAAAAGGCTGTGAGTACGCGGTGCTCTGCACGCTACTCGAGCCCGAGAGCGAGCTCTATAACGCAGGGATAGTCGACGTGAGCTATCGCTACGAGAAGATGTACGTGATTCGCCCACAGTTTTTCATTCCCATGATTACGCTTCTTCGCAACGCCGCCATGGGTTCGCTGCGCTATAAGCAGGAGCTAGCGGAGTACAAACAGCAGAATATCGACGTTACGAACTTCGAAGCCAAGATGGAAAAGTTCAAGAATGATTTCGGCCGCAACTACGAGATTGCGAGTCGCAAGTTCCAAACAGCAATCGATGAGATCGACAAGACGATTAGCCATCTGCAGAAAACCAAGGAGGCGTTGCTGTCCTCCGAGAACAACCTGCGCCTAGCCAACAAGAAAGCCGACGATCTTACCATTCGCAAGCTCACGTGGGGCAACAAGACCATGAAGGCGGCGTTTGACGAGGCGCGCGGGGCTGCGTCAGAGACAAACGATGAGCCAGCCGAGGCGGATTCGTATGAGATCGAGGATGCCGAGTAAGGTATAGCGGATAGTGCAAAAGCGGGGCCGCTGGCGAAATTGCCAACGGCCCCGTTTCGTTTCGGTATGTTCGGCTAGTCCTCGAGCAGGTCCTCGATAAAGCCGACACGGTAGTTTTTGAAAATGACCTCGCCACCGTCTTGCGTGGCGTCTAGATCGACATCGCCCATAATGCCAAAGTCGTGGTCGCCATCCTCGTCGGCAAAAATCTGGTGCACGTGCCATACGTGCGCGGTCTTCTCGTCGGACTCGTCGATGGAAAACATCGCGGCGCTGCGGGCATCTCCGTCGGTGAGGATTTCCTCGTGCTGCTCGTGGTAAGCGTCGAGTGCTTTTTGCCAGCGGATCTCGCTCATGCCCCAGTCGTCGTCGAGCTCGCCCAGGTCGCGAACGTGCTCGCGGGCGGCAAGGGTCACGCGACGGAAGAGCGCGTTGCGCACCAACAGCGTGCAGCCGCGACGGTCCGCCACGACCTCGTCGATGCCCTGCGGCGGCGCAGCATCGAGTGCAGCGGGGTTGCCGGCGTTCTCCCACTCGTCCACCAGGCTCGAGTCGACCGAGCGCACCACAAAGCCGAGCCACGAAATGATGTCACGCAGGCGCTCGTCGCGCTTCTCGATGGGTACGGTGCGGTCGAGAGAACGGTAAGCCTCTGCCAGGTAGCGCAGCAAAATGCCCTCGGAGCGGGCGATGCCGAGCTTTTGAATGTAGCCCTTAAAATCGCTCGCGCTTTCCAGCATATCGCGCAGGACGCTCTTGGGAGAGAGCTGGTAGTCGTTTGCCCAGGGTACTTCCTGGCAGTACTTGTCAAAAGCGGCGTCGAGCAAGTCCTCGAGCGGCTTTTCGTAGGTGACGTCCTGGATGCGCTCCAGGCGTTCCTCATATTCGACGCCGTCAGCCTTCATTTCTGCCATCGCGCGGTCGCGCGCGGCGCGCTCCTGTGCGCGCAATATCTGCTTGGGATCCTCGAGCGTTGACTCGACCATCGAGATCAGATCCATGGTATAGGTCTCACTCTCGGGGTCGAGCAGCTCCAGCGCGGCAAGCAAAAACGGCGAGAGCGGCTGGTCGAGCGCAAAGTCCTCGGGCAGGTCGACCGTCAGCGCGTAGTCGATGTCCGGCGCGGCATCAGCCGGAGCGTCGGGTGCGGGCGGTACCTCGGTGCGCACGACGACGCCGGAGTCGATGAGCGTGGCGAAGATTTCGTCGGCGCGAACCTCGAGCTTGGCCTTTTCTTCGGGGGTCTGCAGGCTTGTCTCGATGAGGTCGTGCACGCGGGCGCGAGCGTCACCGCCCTGCTCGACCACGCTAATCACCATGGAGTGTGTGATGCGAAGGCGCGGCTTGAGCGTCTCGGGCTGCGTCTCGATCAGGCGCTCAAAGGTCTGCTTGTTCCAGGTGACAAAGCCCTCGGGGGCCTTCTTCTTTTTAATCTTGCGGAGCTTTTTGGGATCGTCGCCCGCCTTGGCCATAAGCTTGGCATTCTCGATCTCGTGCTCGGGTGCCTCGGCGATCACCATGCCCTCGGTATCGAAGCCCGAGCGACCGGCGCGACCAGCGATCTGATGAAACTCACGGGCGCGCAGGCGACGCATCTTGTAGCCGTCGAACTTGGTGAGCGCGGTGAGCACCACGGTATGGATGGGTACGTTGATGCCGACGCCGAGCGTATCGGTACCGCAGATGACGGGCAGCAGGCCCTGCTGCGCCAAGCGCTCGACCAGCAGGCGATAGCGCGGCAACATGCCAGCATGGTGCACGCCGACGCCGCAGCCGAGCAAACGCTTGAGGATCTTGCCGAAGGCCGTCGAGAAGCTCGTGCCTTTGGCGGCTTCCTTAATAGCCTCGCGCTGCTCCTTGCTGGCGATGCCAAAATTGGCGAGGGATTGCGCCGTCGCAAGTGCGGCGTCCTGGCTAAAGTGCACGATGTAGAGCGGGGCCTCGCCACGGCGCATGGCGAGCTCGACGGTGCCCTCAAGCGAGGTCGTCACGTAGTCGTAGCTCAGCGGCACGGGGCGTGGGGCATCGACGACCAAGTCGCAGGTAGCGCCGGTGTGTTCCTCGAGTGAGGTGGCGATGGCAGTGACATCGCCGAGCGTGGCACTCATGAGCATAAACTGCGTATGGGGCAGGGTGAGCAGCGGCACCTGCCAGGCCCAGCCGCGGTCGGGGTCGGCAAAGTAGTGGAACTCGTCCATGGCCACGCAGCCCACGTCGGCGTCCTCGCCCTCGCGGAGCGCATCGTTGGCAAGGATTTCGGCCGTGCAGCAGATGACGGGTGCCTTGGTGTTGATATGCGTGTCGCCGGTGATCATGCCGACGTTATCGCGGCCGAGCACCTGTACCAGATCGAAGAACTTTTCGCTGACCAGAGCCTTGATAGGAGCCGTATAGTAGCAGCGCTTGCCCTGTGCCATGCCCATAAAGAGCATGCCCAGCGCAACAAGTGACTTACCCGAGCCGGTCGGCGTGCCTAAGATGACGTGATCGCCGGCGGCCAGGTCCATGAGGGCCTCTTCTTGGTGATCCCACAGCTCGATGCCGCGGTCGCTCGTCCATTCAAAGAAGCGTTCGAAGGCTTGATCGGGCGTGAGCCATGGTTCGGGCTCGCTGCCGTCCTCGGGCTCCCACCAGGTGGGGGAGAGCGCACCGAGTGAGCCGAATTCGGCTTCGGTTCCCGTGCCGCCCGAGAATGAACTGGCGGCTCCGGCGCCGGAGACGGTGCTGGCGGCGATATCTGTCGTGGTCTGTGCCATGTGTTTGCTTTCTCTCGCGATTGTCCGCCAACTATTATGGCGTAGCGGCGGCGCGGGGTGCCAGCGCGAAAGAAAATGCAGGAAATGGGCGTCCTGCTCAGCCGTTTGGTGCGGCCGCGAGCTAAGTGAGTAGACTTTTTGCGATTTCGCCAGCACATGGCTTTTGCGTAAGGGATTTACCTGCGGTTTTACTTGTTCCTATGCGGGTTGTGCTTGGCTATTGCTAAAAAGTCTACTCACTTAGGCTTGAGGGTCGTTCGTCGGTGCCTATTTGCGCTTGCTCGCTGGCGACGTGACTGTCAAAAGCCCCTATGACTCCTGCGGAAGGCGCTTTTTGCCTTTGCGGGTGCGGTTTCTAAAGTTCTCGACGGCCTCTTCCATGCCCAGAGGTACATAGGTGAGCTCATCGAGGTTTTCGGGCAGGTAGCAGGCAAGGCTTTGCTCCTGCGCGCGGCCCGCCGCGAGCTGTTCATTGCTGGGCTGCGCGCCGGGTGTGGCGCAAATGCCATAGACGACGGCACCCATCTCGCGCGTGCGGCATTCGTACTCGGTCTCGGGATGCTCGGGATGGTCGCGGCGGACGTCGTCGCTTACCCAAAGCGTGTCGTAGCCGGCCGCGGCAAACTGCCCCAGGGCGTAGTCGCGCAATGGCTTACTGTCGGTTCGCAGTGTGACGGTGGCGCCGGCTGAAAAGAGCGGGCGGTAGAGCATCAGATGGTCGACATGGACGAGTCGTTTTTTGGCGTACTTGGCCTTGGGCTGCGGCGTGGGAAAGTTGATGGTTATGGCGTCGAGCTCGCCTGCGGCAAACAGCTGCGGCAACGTTGCGGCGCCTCGGGGCAGGACGAGTGCGTTGGATAGCTCCTGCTCGCAGATTTTCTGTGCGGCATAGGCGATGCAGATGGGCTCCTGGTCCATACCGATAAAGAGGGTGTTTGGCTCGTGCGCCGCACGCTCTACAAGGTACGTTCCCTTGCCACAGCCAAGATCCAGGTGAAGGTGTTCGAAGGGCTTGCTGCCAACTGGCGCGCAAGCCTCGCGCCAATCTCCGGCATAGGCCTCGGGGTTCGTCTCGATTGCATCGGCGTAGCGCCCCAGGCGCTCTTCGAGCACAAAGTTCTTAGGCGTGCGAACGTGGACGGCTCCCATGAGGCTCCTTGGTCATACGTATGGAACACATTGCAGGCGCGTTCCGTCAATGGGTTGAAAAAGGGTGGGCATGGTTTGCCCGAAAGATGCGGTGCGGCTCAGCGACGAGTCGCTGACGCCTATAGACGCTTGAGAATCACGTAACGGTTGAGATCGCCGCTGCGACCGTCGGCATGGAAGCGCTCAAGCTCGCGCACGGGGACCTCGCCGCTCTTGTAGAACGTACGGACGCCGCGCACCAGGTCGGTGATCTGCTGATCGTCAAAGTGATGGCAATAGCGGTAGGCGTGGCGGTCGTTTTGCCAGCCAATGAGGTGGTCACCGGCTTCAAACTGCGCGGAATCGTAACCCTCAAACGGCGGGGTGAGCTCGGCGCGGGCCTCGGCACGAACGGCCTTGCGCGCCATGCGCCCGTCGTTCATAAACTCCCAAAAGCTGATGGCGATGATGCCGCCTGGGCGCGTCTGGCGCACCAGGGCGTCGAGCACGCGTACGCGGTACTCGCACGACGGCACGTGGTGCATAAATCCAAAGCAGACCGAGATGTCGGCGAGCGGGGCGTTGAAAAGCACGTCGGGTGTCTTGGCGGGGTTGAGCTTCATGAGGGCGTCGAGCACATCGAGTTCCTGGAAGTGCAGGTTGGGAATGCGCAGGGCGTGACCGTGCGCATCGATAGCCAAATCCTGACACGAGTCAACACCATAGAACTCAAACGGGCAACTGGCGTCTGCCGAGGGGTTTGTGCCGTCGACGCCCTTGGCGGCAAGTGCGCCGCCGGCGGCAAAGTTCTCGAATCGCATATTGCCGCAGGCGAGATCGAAGACGCGGACGGGATGCTCGATCGTGGCGACGTCGAGCTGCTCGAGCGCTATGTCCATGGTGCGTACCCAGCCGGGCCACGGTGCCTGACGCGTATCGGAGAAGGAGGCGGAGTGCTCGCGATAGAACGTATTGTTGAGCTGAATGAGCGATGAGGCGAAATCGCGGTTCACGGCGCGGAACTCCCTCCGTTGGCGGTGCGGAATAAACAGTACGACCATACTACCGTTAACGCCGCAACGGGGACAACCGAGCTGCGGGTCATTGCTTTGTTTGGACACATTTCCGCAGCTCATATATGCCCGCAACCGCCGGTTGTCAAAAATCTCACTAGAATAGGTGGCATGCTTTTGACGGTGGCGGATAGATTTTTAACTGTGCAAGGCGCCTTAAGAACAAAAACGGTCCGGCGGCACGGCTGGCATCGCATAGGAGGAACCATGAATGTAGAAACTGCGCAGCGGCTCGCCGACCTTCGTCGCAGCAAGGGTTTTAGCCAAGAAGGGCTGGCGCGAAAGCTGGGGCTGTCGCGCCAGGCGGTCAGTAAATGGGAGCGTGCGGAGAGCTCGCCCGATACCGAGAACCTGATCTCGCTCGCAAAACTCTATGGCGTGAGTTTGGACGAGCTCCTCAATCCGAGCGATGAGATCGAGGACGATATCGAGTTTGAGAACGAGGACCGCGCCCGTCAGCGCGAGGCCGAGGCGGCAGAACGTGCCCGCACCCATGAGGCGGCGGCGCGCGCCACGGAGGCAGCTACGCAGGCGAGTGATGCTGCGGCCAAGGCGGCGCAAGCGGCAAGCTGGAGTGCGCAGGCCGCCAATGCCGCTACGGCGCAGGTGACGAGTGGCGGCGCAGCTGGCTCGACTCCGTTGAAAGGTCCGTTCCAGTCGTTTCCGTATTGGGCCGTGTGCTGGCTGCTGTTCTTTTTGCTGATGTTCCTGTTTGGTGGCTCCTTTGCCGCGCTGATCTTCTTTACAATCCCCATCTATCACTGGGTGGCGCGTGCGCTCGATGGCGATTGGGCACGCGGGGATATTCAGGTTGGTCCGGCGCCGGAGGCGGCTAAGGCTCAGGATGTTTCCGCTGCGGTTGATACTGACGTGGCTTCCTCGACCGCCGCTGAGCCGAGCGCCAAAGAAGGTGATGAATGATGAAGCTCTCGCATGAGTCCAAGGTCCGCCTGGGCGTCGGTATCGGAGCGTTCGTGCTCATCATCGGGCTTATCTTTGGCACTTCGCGGATATTGTTTCATTTTGATGGCCCGTGGGATCTCGGCGATATTGCATCCGGTTTGTTCGGTATGGACGATGTGGTTGACGGGGACGATTCTTTGGATGGCGGTAACTATTCCGCTCAGTCTCGGCAGCTTTCGAGCGAAACGTTTGATGCCGACTCATTCCAGTCCCTTGACCTGGATGTGACATCGGGTGAGGTTGAGATCAAGTGCGTTTCCGGCGGGCAGGTGCGTGTCATCGAGAGCGGTCGTGTTGCAAAGGGGGTAGCTACCTACGATGCTGCCACTCAGAATCTGGCCGAGGTCAAGGGTTCTACACTCACGATTAGCCAGTTCGACTGCGATGACGAGCGCGCTATCGATCGTTCGGTCACCATCGAGCTGCCGCGGGATGTTGCCGATAACATGGTGGGCATTACAGCGAATGTAGGATCGGGCGATCTAACGGTCACGGACATTGCGTGTCATGACCTCAACCTGACGTTGGACTCGGGAGACGTCGCGTTTACGGGCACCGTGACCGACACCCTGAATGCCGAGGTCGGTTCGGGCGATGCAACGTTCGAGCTCTACCAGGCGCCCGCGAAGTCGATGGACGTGAGCGTGGGCTCGGGCGACGTGGAGATGACGGTTCCGAACTCTACGGGCTTTAAGGCGAGCCTCGCCGTGGGCAGCGGTGACTTCGAGAGCGATTTCCTTCCGCTTGGCTACGATGGCGAGACCATATTAAATCTTGAATTCGACAACGGTGATAAGTCTGCCACGTATCGTTTTGAGGTTGGTTCGGGTGACGTGTCGTTTGATTCGGAGTGACGGGTGGTTTTCGGAGACCCGCAAACGTAGCCGCGCTGTTTGATGAAGGCGCCGAAGCCGAGATCGGCTCCGGCGCCTTTGCCTTTACAATGGGGTCATGGAACAGATTATTTTGAACATACTCGATGCCCTGCGTCGCGGTGAGACCGTGGACGACAAGGTACTCGTCAAATTGATACATGCCGAGGCGCGCCGTGAGGGTGCCGACAAGCGCGATTTGGCCAAGCGTCGCCTGCTGCCGTTTTACCAGCGGGTGAAACGCGAGGAGCCGGCTCGTTGGACGGCATGGAATGTCGACGCCGAGCTAGAGCGCCAACTGCTGCAGGTGCTGCGCATGAAGCCCCGCCGCACGGCTTCGGGCGTGGCGACCATTACCGTCATCACCAAGCCGTGGCCGTGCTCGGGAGATTGCCTGTTTTGCCCCAATGACCTGCGCATGCCCAAGAGCTATCTGCACGCCGAGCCGGCATGCGCCCGTGCGGAGCAAAACTGCTTCGACCCGTATCTGCAGGTGAGCGCTCGCCTGACCGCGCTTTCGCAGATGGGACATGCGACCGATAAGATTGAGCTCATCGTGCTCGGCGGTACCTGGAGCGACTATCCGCAAGGCTATCAGACGTGGTTTATGTCGGAGCTTTTCCGTGCGCTCAATGACGATGCCGTTGCCGGCGTGGCTGCTAACCCCATGTTGGCGCGTCCGGGCATCAGCCGTGCCGAGGCAGGGCGCCTGCTCGATGGCGCTCCCGCCGATACGCTGCCGCCGGTGGTGGCGGAGCGACGCGAACGCTATCGCGCTGCCGGTATTGCGACCGATGAGGCTGAGCTTGCGAGCGGTGTTGCCGGCGAACAGGAGCGCGTGGATGCTGCCGTGGGCGGCTATAACCGCGCGGTGCGTCGTCTGTACGGCCCCGGTACGCCGTGGGGCGAGGTCGCCGAGTGGCAGGCGGCAACGATGGAGGAGCTCGAGCTTCAGCAGCGCATCAACGAGACGGCGAAGCATCGCGTGGTGGGGCTCGTTATCGAGACGCGCCCCGATGCCGTAACGCCGCAGGCGCTCACGCTCATCCGCCGTCTGGGCTGCACCAAGATCCAGATGGGCATCCAGAGCCTCGACCAACACCTGCTTGATATCAACGAGCGTCGCATTTCGGTGGCACAGATCGAGCGGGCGTTTTCGCTCGCGCGCCTGTTTGGCTTTAAGATCCACGCGCATTTTATGCTCAACTTGCTGGGCGCTACGCCCGAGGGGGACAAGCGCGACTACGAGCGCTTTGTGACCGAGGGCGCCTTTATGCCCGACGAGGTCAAGGTCTACCCGTGCGCGCTCATCGAGGGCTCGCGCCTGGTGGGCTGCTACGAGCGCGGCGAGTGGCGCCCCTATACCGAGGAAGAACTGCTCGATGTGCTGGCCGATGACATCGTGGTGACGCCGGCATTCTGCCGCATCAGCCGCATGATTCGCGACTTTAGTTCCGATGACATCATGGTGGGCAACAAGAAGCCCAACCTGCGTCAGCTCGTCGAGAACCGCCTGGCTGCTCGGGGTGACGGTGCGACGGTGCGTGAGATTCGCTATCGCGAGATCAGCACGGCGGGTGCCGACTTGGATGAGCTATCTCTTGATGAGGAAGTAGCGTACGAGACGCCGGTGACTTACGAGCGCTTTTTGCAGTGGGTGACGCCGCGGGGCAAGATCGCGGGCTTTTTGCGGTTGTCGCTGCCCGATCGCGCTTTTGTTGCCGCACATGCGGACGAGCTGCCGACGATGCCGGACGAGGCGATGATTCGCGAGGTGCACGTGTATGGCATGGCGGCGCGCGTGGGGGATCAAGGCCAGGCGGCGCAGCATCACGGTTTGGGGCGTTTGCTCGTAGAGCATGCATGCGAGATTGCCCGGGATGCGGGTTATGCGCGCATCAACGTGATTAGCGCGATTGGCACACGCGAGTACTATCGCCATCTTGGATTTTATGACCATGGCCTTTATCTGCAAAAGGAGCTCTAGATGAACAAGCCGAGTGTTTCTGCCGGCGTCGTTGCCGGCGTTGCTCTGGGAGCCGCGGCGCTTGGTGCGGCCGCTGTCGCTGTTCGTGCTGCCTGTCTGCAGGTTGCGCGAACTCGCAATGGGTTGGCGCGCGTGAAGCGCATGCACGATGAGAGCGGTGACGAGGTCCGTGTGCTCGTGCAGGGCGGCGTCTACCAAAGCGCGAGCTACGTTGGCGAGCGTTGGGCAGAGCCCGTCTTTACGTACTATCGCGCGTTTGATGACGTGTTTGAGGCCGAGGGCGCAATGCGTGATGCTTACGGGCATGGTATCGACCGTATGCTCATGCTGGGCGGCGGCGGGTTTGCCTATCCCAAGTTTGCGCTGATGTCGCACGAGGGCTTGCGCATGGACGTTATTGAGTATGACGGAGAGATTACGCGCCTGGCGCGCCGCTGGTTCTACCTAGACGAGCTGGAGCGCGCGGTGGGTGACCGCTTGCGGGTGATTACCGCTGAGGCTCGCTCGTATCTGGGCGTGACGAGCGTGGGTCATCGTCGCTACGACGTGGTCGTGAGCGATTGCTTTGGCGGTGCCGAGCCCGTGCGCGAGCTGGCAACCGTTGAGGCGTTGCGTTTAGTGCGGGGTAGCTTGAACCCGGGCGGCATCTACGTGGCTAATATTGTGAGCGCGAACGAGGGGAGCGACGTGACGTTCCTGCGCGATTGCGCCGCCACGGCGCTCGAGGTGTTCGACCACGTTTGGGTGGTCCCATGTGGCGATACGGAGTTCGGCGGCGAGGAAAACCACCTGCTCATTGTCAGCGACGGCGACTACGCCTTTGCCGAAGCCGTGCCCTTCGACGCCGACTTTCTCGGCGCTACCCTCCATGACTAGCGCGTTTCCCTGCGACCAGTCTTTCTGGGACGGGGCTTTTTTAGCTACGGGCATGATTTTTCTGGGACGGGGATTAAAAAATCATTAGGTACAGAATGATTTTTTAATCCCCGTCCCAGAAAAATCATGCTGCCGGCGCCTGGCCAAGAAGTAGCTCAACAAGCCCCGTCCCAGAAAGACTGGTCTCAGGCGTGGTCGCGCCAGCTGCGGACACGCTGCTTCATGCCCTCTATGTCGAGCACGCCTTCGGCAAAGCCCTTGCGCACGAGCTCTTCGGGAACAAACTCGTCGTAGCGGTCAAAGTAAGGCACCTCGCCAGGATAGACGAGCTCGATGGGATCGAAGTCCTTTTCGGCCTCGGCGGCGAGCACCTCAAAGAACGTCTCCTCGTCGGCCTTCATCTTAAACTGCATAAAGTACGGGCGTGACGGGTCGAGTCCGCGAAGGCCCAGCTCAGCGGCGCATTTGATTTTAAGCATGCGCTCGAGTGCTAGGAAGGCGTAGCTGCCCAACCAGGGGAAGAGCACCCAGGTGTCGCCACCCAGATTGATGAGCGGCTTAGTTCCCGCGCCCGAAATCTCGGCGGTATGACGAGCCTGCGCCAAGCGAGCCCGTGCGTTACCCATAAGGTACGGATATGCTGCGTGCTCAGTGAGCGCTTGGCGCATACGCTCGAGCACATGCGTGTTAATGTCGCCGGGGCAGTCGCCAAAGTAGGCCGGCACCCGGCCCTTGACCTGCGTGGCAAAGACAGTGTGGCGCTTCCAGTCCACTTCCTCGACAATCCAGCAGTGTCCGGCGATGGCGATGCGCTCACCGGGCGGGGGCGGATTAACGATCGTGCCCAGCTCGGCCGATTCGCTCCGGACGGTAAACTCCTCGTTTTCCTGGAACACGGCGTAGAACTTAAAGTTGTTGATGATGCGCTCGCCCGCGAGACCCACGATGAGCCCGCCACCTTCGGTGACCTGGATATGGTCGATCTTAATGAGGTGACGTAGCAGCACACGGTAATCGTCTGCCGAGACACGGTGGAAATAGCTGAGCGTGAGCACGCGCTGGGCAAGTTCGGCCGGCGTGAGCTCGCCGGTGCTGGCGAGGGTCGACATAGTCTGGTGATAGAGCAGGCTGTAGGGGAGACGATCGAGCTCGGGTGGCTCGACCCACTTTTCCTCGCGATAGAGTTGTACGAGCGCGATACCCTGCAGGAGCTTCCAGGGAATGGTTTCGGGCATCATCGTGCGCGGCTCGGGCTCTTCCTCGCGCATGACAAACCACATCTCGGGCGGAAGATCGCGACGGCCTGTGCGCCCCATGCGCTGCAAAAAGGAGCTGACGGTAAACGGCGCGTCAATCTGGAAGGCGCGCTCCAGGCGGCCGATATCGATACCGAGCTCCAGCGTGGAGGTGGTGACGGTTGTCTGCGCCTGCTCCTCGTCGCGCATGAGCTCCTCGGCCGTCTCGCGCAGCGATGCCGAAAGGTTGCCGTGGTGGATAAGGAAGCGGTCGGGCTCGTGTCGACTTTCGCAGTAGCTGCGCAGCATGGAGCACACGGCCTCTGCCTCCTCGCGCGAGTTGGCAAAGACCAGGCACTTGCGCCCGCGCGTATGCTCAAAGATATAGCCCATACCGGGGTCGGCGTTGTCGGGTGCCGTGTCGGTGGGGTTGAGAAGCGCCTGCTCGGTTGCTCGTGGGATGTCGACTTCGCCCTCGGGGGCCGAGGAAGTGCGACGGTCTTTGGGAGCGGCCTTGCCCCGCGCCTGCTCGCGACGTTGACGGCGTTCTTCCTGTGCAAGCTGTCCGCTGTGGCACATGTCTTGTCCGGATGCGGGCAGCGCCGCGGGCGCCGCCGTCTCAATACGCTCGCAAGTAAGCACCTCGGCTTCTTGTGGACCCGTGCCTACGAATCCTCGTTGCTGAGCCTGGGGGCCAGAGTTGTAGAAGTGCTCCATGGAGATGCGCCACATGCGGCGCGGTTCCTCAAAGCGGGGGATAACGCAGTCGCGCCCCGTTCCCTGTGAGAGAAAAGCGCCCGTGCGCTCGGGGTCGCCGATGGTGGCCGAAAGGCCAATGCGGCGAGGCTGCACGCCGGCCATGCGCGAGAGTCGCTCGATAAGGCAGAGTGTTTGCCCGCCACGGTCGCCGCGCATGAGCGAATGGACCTCGTCGATAACCACGTAGCGCAGGTCGCAGAACATGCGCGGGATCGCCATGTGCTTATGGATCAAGAGCGCCTCGAGCGACTCGGGTGTAATCTGCAAGATGCCGCTCGGCTTTTTGATGAGTTTGGCCTTGTGCGACTGCGAGACGTCGCCATGCCAGTGCCAGACGGGGATGTCGGCTTCTTCGCACAGGTCATTGAGGCGGACGAACTGATCATTGATGAGTGCCTTGAGGGGGCCGATGTAGAGGGCGCCCACGCTTGCGGGCGGGTTCTCCCAAAACTCGGTCAGGATGGGAAAGAAGGCCGCTTCGGTTTTGCCGGATGCCGTGGATGCCGTCAGGAGCACATTGTCTTGTGTGTTAAAGATGGCATCTGCTGCCGCAACCTGAATGGAGCGCAAGCTCTCCCAATCGTGGGAGTAGATGAAGTCTTGGATAAACGGGGCGTAGCGGTCAAAGGCGTTCACGGGGCCTCCTTTCAAAAGCGAATCTCTCAACGCGGCGAGCAGTGGCTTGCTGCATTACTGCTTCAACGTTCGCCCAGATAAAACCTACCAAAATAAACCTGTCCCTTTTTGGCGGGTTAGATGGTGAATTCGGCGAAGTTGCGGTTGCCGTCTGCGGTGCCGGTGTCGCCTGTTGCGGCTGGCGGCGCCAGCGTGACGCCGCCGACGCTTTGCAGCAACTCAGCCACGTTTGCATCGGGATTCTGACACAGGATATCGAGCAGCTCGATAAAGTCACGGATGACCTCACGCGGCGTCAAGTGCGTATCGGCTCCCACGCGGCCAAACTCAATCTTGAGGAAGTCTACCAAGTCGTTCTCGGTAAGCGTGGGCGTCCAGCCAAAGTAGCCAGCATGGATCTGCATGAGTTTTTCGATCAGCACCAGCAACTCCTCGTAGGTGAGTGGCTGCAGGCGGATGATGGGCGCGAGCATGTCCTTAAGATCCTCGCGTGCAAAGCGGCCTTGAGCGAGTCGGCTACGCAGGGCCTCGTAGGAGAACACGCCACGGCGGCGGTCTTCGATGGAGGTTGGCGTGCCGCCCATGATCATGCCCAGGTACTGCGCTTTGCCCTGGAGCGTGTCGTTGTACATGGTCAGGATCTTCTCGTAGTTGTATTGGCGTGTGATGGCGTTGGGAATCTTATACAGATTCACGAGCTCGTCGATGAGCACCAGCATGCCCTTGTAGCCGCTGCAGACCAAAAAGCGCGCAATGAGCTTAACGTAGTCGTACCAGTCGTCATCGCTGATGATGGTCGAGGAGCCCAGCTCGGCGCGCGCCTCACTCTTGGTGCGGTACTCGCCACGAATCCATTTGGTCACGCGGCTCATAGCTTCTTCGTCGCCCTCGGATACGGCCGCGCGGTAGCGGCGGAGCATGCGGGTGAAGTCGAAGCCGTGGACCATTTCCTCGAGCGGCGCCAGTTGGGCATTGACGGCAGGCTCGTCGGTATCGGCACACGAGGCGACCCAGCGATCCAGGATAAGGTTGAGCGCACCGCCCTCGGGGCGCGTCTTGGTCGATATATTGCGGATGAGCTCGCGGTAGGTGGCAAGACCCTGTCCCTGACCGCCCTGCAGGCGGCGCTCGGGCGACAGGTCGGCATCAGCGACGACGAATCCCTCGCCCATGGCGTGCGTGCGGATGGTCTGGAGCAAAAAGCTCTTGCCGGCACCGTAACGACCGACTAAAAAGCGGAAGCTCGCGCCACCGTCGGCGATGAGACTCAGATCGGTGAGCAGGGCGCGGATCTCGACCTCGCGCCCTACGGTGATGTAAGGAAGGCCGATGCGCGGGACCACGCCGCCCTTGAGCGAGTTGAGAATGACGGCGGCGACGCGCTTGGGCACGCGGGGTGCTGCGGATGCGGTATCACTCATGGTCTAGGTATCCTCTCACGTCTGCTTCGTAGTCCTCGATAATCTGCGGCCCTGCCGCGCCAAATTCAATTACGGTGTCTCCCACCAGGTCAAAGAGCGCCTCGTTGATGGTATCGACAAGCATGTCCTCACTCTTGCCCGACTGCGCCACCGCCGATGCCGTCTGCGCTGCGTTTTGCTCGAGTAGTGCTCGAAGATAGGCGTCTGCGGCGGGATCGAGTGCGGACGCGGTGTCAGCGGACGTGGGTGCTGGTGCGAGGAGCGGGGCCACGACGCCAAACTGCTCGGTGGAGATGGTCGGCTCGCTAGCCTCGTCCTGCTGCATGGTCGTCGCGACTGGTTCGGCGATCGTGCCGGCCACGGGCTTGGCTTCCCGTCGTTCGGCAACTGTCACCTCGGCATCCGCAAGCGTGCCGTCCTCGCGCTCCTCGTCGATCAAAAGCGCCTCGCGCGTTTGCGCGGCGGCGCTCCGAATGTGCCCCAGCTGACTCAGATCGATATCGATCTTGACGGGCTGGTGTGCGGCGTCCCACGAAAGCCATGCCACAATCTCGTCATCGATAATCTTGGCCAGATATTTGGGGACCTTTTCTTCCTTAAGGGGATGGGCGGGGTCCAGCGCCAGGCGCAGGCGTTGGTCGCAGGCGCGCATCATTTCACCGAGCTTGCTGCTCTTTTGCCTGCTACCGTGGATACGCATGCATTCCCAAAAGCCGTTTTGGCAGCGGTAGATATGAATAGGGTCCAGACGGTATTCGCAGTCCTCGTGGCGCTCGGGCGCAAAGAATACGGCCGACGCAAACATGGTGTAGGGCATGGCCGTCTCCTCCCCAAATAAACTCGCCACGATGCCGGTCTTTCGGTGCGTGTCATAGTAGCGCGCCATGCGGACATACACGGCGCATGCCACGTGGCGCAGATCGCGGTGGTGGCTGCGGTCGAGCCGCGAGTTACTTAGGTTGTACGTGGAGAGGGCATTGATGGCGGCCATGAGTCGTTCCTCGCGCGCCTCGTCGGGCGGAAGGGGGAGCGTGGGCTCGGAGGCCTTGTGACGCTTGGGCGCCTGGTCCGATGGCGTCGGTGCTGGTGCAAGGTCTCGTGCCGCGCGCCGTAGCTCGATAAGGGCATTATCGAACATGACGGTCTTGGAGTCGCAAAGCAGCTTGGGGTCGAGCCCGTGGAATACGGCGTAATCTTGCAGCCACACGCGTGCAAATCGGTCGATGCCGGGCTCGAAGGCGCGATAGACATCCCAAAAGGCCTTGATCTTGTTAAAACCATCGAGCGGATTATCTACGCCAATGCCGCAAATCAGCTCATAGAGATACAGAAAGGCAAAGGACGTAGACGTTTCCTCGACGGTTCCGCGACGCACTTGGGCACGCCAGGTAAAGTAGCCGCGCAGCTGTCGATCGCTCATGGCGTTGTAGGTGGGAAAGTACGACTTAAAGGTGCCGTTGTAGGGGTAGTCGTCCTCAAAGTCGGCCATCAGCAGGCCTTGGCGGTAGAAAAGCTCGGCTTCCGAAAGCCAGCGACCTGCGCCGCCTTTGGGGTCATCCTGCCAGCGCGATATCTCGCGCATTTTACGGTACTGGTCGGGGAGGAAATTCTGCATCTGTCGGCCGGTTTTGAGAATCGGCTCGTCTGCGTAGATTTCGTTTGAGAAGCGGGCGGACTGATGGGTCCGGGCCTCGGCCATAATGCGCTCGATGAGCATCTTGATGTCCTGGTCGGCCACCGCTTCTCCTCTCCTAACGCAGCTTCGGTGACCTCATATCATAGCACAGCATCAAACAGGTGTTCGAGATACTGCTGCGTAGATAGATTTAGAACAGGAGGGCGTAGATGACGGCGATGACGACGGAGGGGAGCATATTGGCCGTGCGGAAGGTCTGAGGACGGATGAGGTTGACGCCGACGCAGAAGATGAGCATGGAGCCTACGAGCGAAAGGCTGTCGAGGGCGGCCGTGGTCATGATGGGGGAGAGTGCGCCGGCAAACAGCGTGATCGTCCCCTGGAACACGGCGACGGGCAGGGCGGAGAAAATGCAGCCGCGGCCAAGGGACGCCGTCATGGTGCAGACGATGATGCAGTCCAGTGCGCCCTTGAGGGCAAGCGTTGACCAGTCACCGAGCAGACCGTCCTCGATCGATCCCACAATGGCCATGGCGCCGATACACACGGTGAGTGAAGTCGAGACAAAAGCGTTGGTGAACTCGTTATCGCCCTCGCTGCCGGTTTTGCGCTTGAGCCATTCGCCAAGGTTTTCAATGGCGGACTCCAAGTTGATGGCCTCGCCGATGAGCGAGCCGAGGGCGAACGAGACAATGAGCATGGTGGTACCGGTGGTCGCCAGCGCCTTTCCATCGATGATGAGCATCTTTTGCATGGTGCCGCCCAGGCCGATAAACAGGACGCACAGCCCCGATGCTTTCATGAGCGTGTCTTGGATGCGCGGTGTAATGAAGCGGCCGCCCGCTAATCCCAAAAGACCGCCCGCAACTAAAAGCACAACGTTGATGAGTGTTCCCAAGCCCGGCATGAGCCCTCCTGTATTGATGCCAACGTGGCAATCGTAGCAGAACGAAATGCGAGGCACATCGCGACTCATCTAATACGTTATATAAGTGGTATTAGGAATGATGCGCAGCATTTAAGCCTCAGGTGGTTGTCGGGACATAGGGATAGTAGTCAAAGCGCAGTGTCATAAGCCGCTGTGGGGATTCAATAGCCGCGGCGATGATATTGGCATCGCGGGCACGATCAAACCCTTCGAGTTCGATCTGATACGAGACGTCTTGCATAATGTCCAGACGTCGCCAGGCTAGGAGTGTGTCGCCATCGAATTCCAAGGTCTTGCCTCCGTCTGGGGCAACGGCGTATAGACGCAGTTTAGCGGTGGTTGCAGGGTCGACAACCGTGACCTTTTTAATTTCGTTTCGAGTATTCTTGGCGCCCAACAGGGTGAGCAGTGTTGGGGCCACGACCTCGCCCGATGGCAAAAAGACGACTTCGATGGATTCGGGAAATGCGATGATGGCCGACTTGCGGACGGGCTGATTGGCGGTGGCAACTTCGATGCTCGCAGCGTCGATGACCTCTGTGTGGTCGAGCGCGGCAAGCACGCAGCAGTTGCCTTCATCGATCTCTTGAGGATCAGCAAGCCCCAGACTGTCTGCGAGCTCGGAATCGTTTGGATCGTTAGCGGGCTCATTCGGTGCTTCGAGAGAAGCTGGGATGCTGTTTGTCGGCGACGGCGTGTCGCCCGCACCTGCTTCTTTGTCTGCGCTCTCTTCTTGTATGGTTGCGTTGATGGATTCGTCGTTTGAGGGGAGCGTCTTGGCGTCAAGCGCGGAGGGAAGAATTCCGATGGCTCCGGATCCGTTCCACTCCATTTCGAGAAGCGCCGGGTCGGCAAGAATGCGTTGCCTGCTTTGCGCGTGGGCATCGATTTCAATAGGGCCTGCCTCTATCCCTCGTGTAAGGCTGAGTGATCCGGCTGGCTTCTCGAAATGAGCGTCTGTGTCTTTGGTGCTGGCGGCGTAGAACAGCAGGGACGTTTCTCCCGCCGCGATGGCATCGGTGCCGGCTTTGGCCAGCCGCAACGATGCCGTGAATGAGAGAGAGTGGGCTGCGTGTCGTCTGCATTCGCGGCGGCGCAGCCCAGACATATACCGCCTCCTTTCTCGAAAAACGCACCGTCGAAGGCGACCTTCGCTCCGTTCGCCGAGTCATCGACCGAAGCGATGTCGATGCGCAGCTCTAAATTGCATGGATCGCCATCTGCATCGAGCACAACCGAGCGCCACGTGCAGACGGCGCACCCCGCCTGGGAGCCGTTTGCCTTGTTCGAACGATTGATATCCACGACTATCGAGCCGTCCGTATTACGACGAAGGCATCCCGAGGTTGAGATCGCGGCCTGTGCGATCGAAAAACGCTTGCACGCAATGGCGCTCGACGGATTTGGGGCGGAACTTAGGGCTGCTGGTAAGGAGTCTGCCATGACGGGAGTCGCCCAAGCGGCGACAAGCGTTCCGGTTGCGAGCGCGCCGCAGAGTGCGACGACGGGCAAAAGGTTCTTCGATGCCATGGGGTCTCCTTAGCTAATTTAGTGCGGCCTGTCCGTGTTTTGTTTCTGGCTGTGTTTGATGTGCAGACCGAGGCCGGCGGTCCCCGCGCCTGCTGCTGTGGCACCTACTGCCAAGAGCCATCGTCTGTCGCCTGTCTGCGCCAACGGTTCCTCGCGGTCGCCGCGGTCGAGCTCCGAGAGGTCGATCGTCACTTGCGTGGCGGCCTGCGCCTGTTCTTGCTGGGCAAAGGCCATGGCTGGCCCAAACGCTAGGATGCTGACGGCGGCGGCCAGGGCGATAGCCTTATGCCGTGTGCGCACCGGGCTCGACCGTCCAGGTGATCGTTGCAACCTGATCGCCTTCGCCGGTTACGCGGAAGATGTCGCGCGTGACGCGGGCGACGTTTCCGCTTGTCTTGAGCTTAATTTTGTCCGCGTCGTCGGCAATGCCCTGGTAACCCATGTCGAAGGCTGCATTCTTGGAAAGATCGAGGCCCGTCCCCTGCATTGCGGCGCTGGCGTTCTGGAGTGCGCCGTCGGGGCCGACCTTAAAGTCGATGGAGTTCTGCGCGGTTCCGGCCTTGGCGTCGGCGGCAATGGTCCAGGTGTTCATGGCGTCGATCTTCATGTTGGTGACATGGATGCCGTAGGCCGAATGATTGTCGATGGTGGTCGCGTCTTCTGAGGGGCCCTGAAGCGTGCCGTCGGCCTTGGCGACGAAGGGAATAACCGTCGGAACTTTGAACTCAACGTTGTCGATCTCGGTCCTGACCATTACTTTCGTGGTTCCAACGCGCCCGGCTGCCATAGCTGGCGTCGGGGCGGCGCCCATTGCGAGCGCGAGCGCGAGCCCTGTGCCCACGACGAGCGCTCTGACTCCGTTCATGTTCCTGGTGATGTCCATGGTCGTTCCTTTCTATTCGCCGCGGGCCGTCCCCGCGATGATTGGACGAATGCTGGTGAATTGCATGCGGTGCCGCGTCGGCCGGAAGGCTAGTTCTCGGCTTGCTCAACCCGTACCTTGACACGTGTCGGATTGCCGTGGCTGTCGAGGGTCTTTGCATCGAGTGCCTGGATCTCGATGTACGCCTCGCCTTCTTTGATGTCGCCGGCGGGGCACGTCTCGATTGTCTTGCCGGTCTCGACCACACCGGATTCGTACATGGTCTCGTCGTTTTGGATGACGCGGAATCGCTGGGGAAATTTATTGTCTTGGACGTTTTGCACGTTGACGCGCAGCTTGCCGTCCTCCTGCAGCTGAGCGACCGGCGCGACCGAAATCGTCATCATGTTGTCGCGGACGATGGCGTCGAGCTCATCTTGGATTTCCTGACGCGTTTTGCCCTCGGCCGTCGTGATTGAGGCGCCCGCTTCGGGTACGGGCTGCGACTGCCAAGCGTATAGTCCTACGGCGACAAGGGCGCAGACGATGGCCAAGCAGGCAACGATGAGCTTCTTGCGACGACCCAGGTCTGCAAAGCGGGGCGGCTTCTTTGCGCTCATGCGGCATCCTTGGCGGTATAGATGCGCGCAAAGGTGGACGGGTCCGCTCCAAAGAGCATGTGAAGCATCAGGCGGCGCGAGTAGACGAGCTCTTCGAAGTCGGGAGGGAGCTCGATGTCGTGGATATGCGCGATATGGTGGGCGAGCGCCGAGAACGACTCGGGGTCGCAGATCACATCGGTGGTAACGTGGTAGACCGTCGTATCGGGGAATGCCTCTTCGTCGAAAGGCAGGAGATGGGGATCGTCGTCGACTTCGATGGCGATGCCGTACTGGGGCCAGTAATATGCCATGGGAACCTCCCTGCTTCTGGGGCCAAAACTTCTATCGGTTTTGGCTGTCGATGCCGACGGTATCAGCCGCTACTTGACCAATTGCTGACCAAATGCTTGACGGATTGGTGTCTCCGCAGGTAAAAGGCGGCAAAAAATACTCCAACTTTTTTCGAGTGACAATCGCGCGGTCGGCGACGGCGGGGCCATATGTGTCAAAAGCATCGTCTGCCGAGGAAATCAAGCCGCTCGCCGAATTGCACGAACGTAAAAATCGCCAATTATGGAGACGGTCTCGAACACGTCGACGAAACGATGCGGTAACATCTCCCTGCAAACACTGTAGTTAGCTAAAGGGGGAGTTCGCGTGTCTGCAACCATCAAACCCTTCACCGACGAGTTCGAAGAGTATGGTCGCGATGAGTCTCGCGCATCGGGCGAGGCCTCGAACATCTCGTTTCCGACAACGGAAGACGAGGTCCGTGCCATTTTGGAAAAGCTCCATGCCGAGCGTGTCCCGGTAACGGTTCAGGGCGCCCGAACCGGCCTTGCCGCCGGTGCCGTGCCCCACGGCGGGCATATCCTCAATACTTCCCGTATGAATCGCTACTTGGGCCTTCGCCGCGATGAACAAGGCCAATTTCTGCTGCACGTGGAGCCGGGCGTTGTGCTCTCGGAGCTGCGCAAGCAGCTGAGCAAGAAGGTGCTGCCGACTGCTGGTTGGGACCAGGCATCGCTTGAGGCCTACGAGGAGTTCCAAGAGGCCCCCGAGCAGTTCTTTCCCACCGATCCCACCGAGACGTCTGCCTGTCTGGGCGGCATGGCGGCATGTAACGCCTCTGGTGCCCGCAGCTACGCCTACGGTCCCATGCGCCCGCATATCACGGGACTCCACGTCGCACTGGCTGATGGCGATTTGCTTGAGCTTCAGCGTGGCGAGGCTTTTGCCCAGGGCCGTCGTCTGTCACTTGTGACGGTGGAAGGTCGTTCGCTTGAGCTCGATCTTCCTGACTACACCATGCCCAAGACCAAAAATGCTTCGGGCTATTTTGTTGCGGACGATATGGACGCCATCGATCTGTTTATCGGCGCATGTGGCACGCTCGGCGTCATTACCGAGCTCGAGATCGCCCTGCAGGCGGCACCTTCGGTCGTATGGGGTGTGAGTTGCTTTTTCGATAGCGAAGACAAGGCCGTGTCCTTTACCGATTCCGTGCGCCCCGTTCTGTCTCACGCGGCTGCTATCGAGTATTTCGATGCGGGCGCCCTGGATATCCTGCGTCGCCAGCGCGAGCGGTCAACGGCATTTGCCTCGCTGCCGGCGCTCGACAAAGAGGCCAAGGTCTGCGTCTACGTGGAGCTCGACTGCGATGATGAAGCCCAGGCGACCGAGGAGTTGTACCACCTGGGATGGGTGCTGGAACTTGCGGGCGGCCACGACGACGCGACATGGGTCGCGCGCACCGAGGTCGATCGCGAGTACCAGCGATTCTTCCGCCACGCGGTGCCCGAGAGTGTCAATATGCTTATCGACGAGCGCCGGCGCACGGACCCCACCATTACCAAGCTGGGCTCGGATATGTCGGTGCCCAATGCACGCCTTGCCGATGTCGTGGCCCTCTATCGCCGCACGCTGGCCGAAAGCGGGCTTGAGTCTGCTGCCTGGGGACACATCGGGAACAACCATCTGCATGTGAACATCCTGCCGCGCGATGCGCAAGACTACCGTCGTGGTGGAGAGCTCTTTGCCCAGTGGGCTTCCGAGGTCACGGCCATGGGCGGTGCCGTTTCTGCCGAACACGGCGTCGGCAAGATCAAGGCGGGCTTCTTGGAGACGATGTACGGCCACGAGGCCATGGTCGAGTCGGCGCGTCTCAAACTCCAGCTTGATCCTGCCGGCCAGCTGGGTCGCGGCAACCTGTTTACGGAGAAGCTCTTGGATGAACTCGTCCAGAAAGGGGGCGCGTGAAGATGAGTGATTTCCATATGGTGGTGTGCGTCAAGGCGGTGCCCGGAAGCACCGAGGTCAAGATGGACCCCAAGACCAATACTATCGTGCGTGATGGCAAGCAGGCGGTCGTTAATCCCTTCGATGCAAGTGCCCTCGAATGTGCGCTAGCGCTGAAGGACGACTTTATCGGCTTTGGCATGGACGTGCGTGTGACGGTGGTGTCGATGGGCATCCCCGCGACCGAATCGCTGCTGCGCGACTGCATCGCCCGCGGTGCCGACGACGCGCTGCTGCTGACCGATCGCGCCTTTGCGGGCGCCGATACCCTAGCCACCACCTATGCCCTCAAATGCGGCATCGAGGCACTCGATGAGGACTTTGACCTGCTCATCTGCGGCAAGATGGCAGTGGACGGCGATACGGCCCAGATCGGCCCCGAGCTGGCCGGCGCCTTTGGGGTCCCCTGCGTGACCGACGTGAGCTGTGTGCAGAGCGCGGGATTTACGACGTGTGGCTCGCTGGCGCTCGTTCACGGCTGCGATGCCGGCGAGGAGACGGTGTACCTGGAGATGCCGTGTGCGATGACGACCGCCAAGGAGATTGGCCAGCTGCGCATGCCGAGTATTGCCGGTATTCGCGCGGCCGAGGATGCAGACGTGCGTGTGGCCAGCGCTGCCGACGTAAACGCCGATCCCTCGCGTTGCGGCCTTGCCGGATCACCGACGCAGGTCGTGCGCTCGTTTGTGCCCGACCGTGACCAAACGTGCGAGGCCGTTGAGGGAACGGCGTCCGAGCAGGCGGTAAAACTTGCCAAGATTATTGAGGGGATGGCATAGATGAGCGGGCTGATTATCGATAGCGAAGCCTGTATCGGCTGCGGTCGCTGCGTTCGCGCCTGCGCCTCGGGCGGCATTGTGGTGGAGGGTGAGCGCCCCAATCGCTGTGCCCGCGTAACCGACGGCTGTATCCTGTGCGGTGGGTGCGTCGACGCCTGCCCCGTCAACGCCATCTCGATTGAGCGCGACGAGGCCGCCGGCGCGGCAGACCTTGACGCATATCGAGACATCTGGATCTTCGTGCAGACTGACGAGCACGATGCCGTTGCATCCGTGGCCTTCGAGCTCATGGGCAAGGGGCGCGAGCTTGCCGATGCCCGCGGCTGCCGTCTGGTGGCACTGGTCGGCATGAGCCCCGAGGGCTCACTCGGGGACCTGGAGCATCTGATTTGCGCCGGTGCGGACGAAGTTCTGGTCTGTCGTGACGAGCGCCTGCGTCAGAACGACGCGGAGGTCTACGCTCGCTTGATCTGCGATTTGGTAGCCGAGCGCAAGCCCGAGGCCATTCTGTACGGCGCGACCGCCTTTGGTCGCGAGCTGGCGCCCGGTGTGGCCGTGCGCTTGCAGACGGGCCTTACGGCCGATTGCACGGTGCTTTCGATGGATACGGAGACGGGTCTGCTGCAGCAGACGCGCCCGGCGTTTGGCGGCAACCTGATGGCCACCATTATCTGCCCCAACCACCGTCCTCAGATGGCAACGGTGCGCCCCGGCATCATTAAGGCGCCCGAGTTTGACTATAGCCGCTCCGGCACGATTGCCCAGGTAGTGCTAGCGGATGACGTTAAGGCCCGTGTCGAGATCTCGATTCCCGCCGAGGAGTGGGGACAGCAGGCCTCAATTGCCGATGCCGAGCGTCTAGTCGTGGTGGGCCGCGGCATCGGCTCCAAGAAAAACCTACCGCTGATGCGAAAGCTTGCCGAGGCTCTGGGTGCCGAGCTTGGCTGCACGCGCCCCGTGGTGGAGGCCGGCTGGCTGGAGTATCGCCACCAAATTGGCCAGACGGGTGTATCGGTCTCGCCCAAGCTCCTCGTGAGCATCGGTGTCTCGGGCGCTATCCAGCATCTCGCCGGCATCGGTGGGGCGGAGTGCATTGTCGCCATCAATGAGGACCCGGATGCCCCCATCTTCGGTGCCGCCCAGTACAAGGTCGTCGGCGATGCCGTTGAGATCGTTGAGGAACTGCTGGCTCAGCTCGAGTGCTAAGCGCTTGCCAGCCAGCGGCGCAGCTCGTCCTTAAGGCGGCTCCAGGTTGCCTGCGCGGCGGGGTCGGTAAAGGGTCGCGTAATGCCAAAGGGCGCGTCGAGCAGGCGATAGATATCGCCTTGCTCGCGCGCCAGTGCACGGCTTGCCGGATGGACGAGCTCAAACATAAAGCAGATGAGCCCCACCAGGTAGTCCGCCGGCTCGTTGCGCTCGTCACGCGCGACGCAGCGATGCTCGTCAAAGGCGGTAAGCGCCGGTGTCGAGAAGTGGCTGGCGAGAAACGTGTCCTCATCCACCTTGAGGATGGTATCGACGGTGCTGTCGGCGATGGTGCGCATAATGTCGATCTTGTCACCATCGCGCACGATATCGCAGAAGCTCCGCGTGCGCTCGTCGAGCTGCGAGGGTAGACGGAAATCGCTGTGATAGGCAATGCTCGCTCGGATGAGCTCATCTTCTGCCGGGTCATCGATAAAGTCGCGGATGCTCGTTACGGCGGGTGCATCGGCGGGATTCTCGCCAAAGAGGACCTCGATGCCCAGCGCCGCATGGCTCATGCTCTCGGCGTCCTTAAAGGTGTCCCAGCGCCGCAGCTGCTCAAAGCGGCCCATATCGTGTAGCAGGCCGCAAAGCCATGCCAGGTCAATATCTTCTGACGACCAGCCCTGCTCGCGCGCTACGGCATCGCATGCCTCGGCCACGTGGTACGTATGCTCGATTTTGAGCGCGATGCGTGGATTGGTGGCGTCGTAGGCATCGGTGTAGCTTTTGAAGGCCGCGCGCGCCCGGTCTCGATCGATAGCTGTCATAATGACTTCCTAAAAAGTTGTGTCTTTCGATCCGGTGGCAATTGTAGGTGAACTCGGTTGCTGTCGGATGATGATTCTGCCGTGTCGCTACATGCGGCTCGGAGACCTTGTCAGGATGAGAAGCGTATGGTGCTCAAAATCGTTAGAACCGTCTGGCCGGTGATGCTTACCTATGTTGCGATAGGCGCGCCGTGCGGAATGATCATGGGGCAGACGGGAATGGAGCCCTGGATGGTCTTTGCTCTGAGCAGCACGTTTGTGACGGGCAGCGGCCAGTTTATGATCTGCAATCTTTGGCTGGCGGGCGTACCGGCACCTTCGATTATCGCGAGCGTCGCCGCCATCTCATCGCGCTTTGCACTTTATTCGGCATCGATCGCACCCCATCTGGCGGGCGCCTCGAAGCGTCAGACGCTGGCTGTTGCCGCGACGCTCACCGAGGAGGCATACGGCATCTTGCTTGCCAAGCTGGTTGAGGGGGAGGATTGGGGCCCGCGCGAATCCTTCGTGCTCAACGTGATCCTCATCGCGACATGGGGCGCTTCGTGCACGATGGGTGCCATCGCCGGTGCCGTTGCCGATGTTCCCACCGCTATTGCGAGTTTCGTCTGCACCTCGCTCTTTATCTGCCTGCTCTTTTCGCAGCGGCTGTCGCGCGGCAACGTTGTCGCGGCGGTTTCGGGCGCGGTGTCCGTCGCCGTATGCAAGTTCTTGGGCCTCGTGAATATTGCCGTGCCGGCAAGCGTCGTGGTCGGCATTACCATTGCGCTGGCGTGCGATGCTGTATTTGACGGAAGAGGTGCCCGCGATGCCCGTTAACGAGTTCTTGGTTCTGTGGCTGTCGTCGTGGGCTGCTATCGCGTTCTTTCGCATCGCGCCGGCGTTCGCCTTGCGCGGGCGGACCCTGTCGCCCCGCATTACCGAGGCCCTGGGCTATATCCCGCCCGCCGCCTTTGCCGCGCTGGTCGCCAACGACTTGGTGAGTCCCGGCGCGTTCGACGCGGGGCTCTGGCCTGCCTTGGTTCCCTGGATTGCGGCCGCCGGCGTCGTGGTCGTGGCGGTCAAGACAAAATCGATGCTGTGGTGCTGCGTCTCGGGCATCGTACTCTATATCGTTTTGAGCCTCATATAAGAGCGGGGCACGTTTGGCGTTCCGGCGCGATGAATCGAATTTCTCACCGAGCTGGTCTGCTTCTTCTGGTACCATGGTCAAACTTTACTGTAGCAAAGCGTGACGTGGGCTTTTGTTCCGTGTCAGCGGAAATGGGGGTTTCATGGCACAGAAAGCGACCGCCAACGAACAAACGAAATTCAAAGTCCCGCGCATCCCGGGCGACATCATGATCTACCCGATGATTGTCGGCCTTTTGCTCAACACCTTCTGTCCGCAGGTCTTTGAGATCGGCGGATTCTTTACCGCCGCCTGCCGTGGCGGTTCCAACACCATCGTCGCCGCAATCCTGCTCTTTGTGGGCGCCGGCATCAGCTTTAAGTCCACGCCGGGTGCCATCAAGACCGGCATCGTCGTGCTGATCCCTAAGCTTGTGGTGGCAGCCGCGCTGGGCCTGGGCGTCGCGTACTTCTTTAACGATAACTTTTTGGGCCTGAGCTCGGTCTCCATTATCGGCGGCATCACGTTTTGCAACATGGCGCTCTATACGGGCATCATGGGCGAGTTTGGCGATGAGTCCGAGCAGGGCGCCGTGGGCATCCTGTTCTTTACGGCCGGCCCCGCCGTCACCATGATCATCCTGGGCGTTTCTGGTCTTGCTAACATCCCGCTGGGCACTATCATCGGCTCCATCCTGCCGCTTGTCATCGGTATGGTCCTGGGCAACCTCTTTCCGTTTATCAAGAACCTGCTGGTTCCCGGCACCAATCCCGCGATTGCCGTCATCGGATTTCAGCTTGGTGCATCCATGAGCCTGTCGAGCTTTGTCACCGGCGGCATTTCCGGCATCTTGCTGGGCCTTGTCACACTGTTTGTCGTCGGCCCCATCACCTTTGCGTTCGAGCGCCTGTGCGGCGGTAACGGCAAGGCCGCCGTGGCTTGCTCCACCATCGCCGGCACGGCTATGACTACGCCGGTCGCCCTTGCCGAGGTCGCGCCGCGCTATGCAGAGCTTGCGCCCACCGCGTATGCACAGATCGCCACCGCCGTCATCATCACGGCAATCATGGCCCCGATTCTGACCGGTTGGGTCGACAAGAAGTTCTGCCAGGGCAAGGAGGACCTGTCGCCTGCCGGTGTCGAGGCCATCGAGGAGGCTGTCGCAACCGATATCGACGGTGAGTAACGGCCGTTACCGATAATTGATTCCGGCGTGCAATTCGCGCCGCTTGAGCGCCCGAACGAAAGCTGTCTTGCAGTTATGTTCGGACGCTCTACTATGATTCCCTTTACCCCTACGGAATAGGGGGTGTTTATTGCCCAGGCACGATTTGGGCGATTCTGACCACTTGGATATTGAAGGGATGGCGTCTAGTGGTTAAGGCACTCAAGATTGAGATATTCCTGCTCTGCATGATTGTTCTTATCGGGCTTGCCGCGCGAAGCCGTCGCTCTTTATTCTCGAGTACCCAGCAGCTATTGTTTAGCATGCTCGGCTACACCTCTGCCGCATACGTTTTATTCCATATGATCTGGACGCTTTCGGACGGTGTGGACGGCACGTTGGGCATTGCTGCCAACTGGATTTCCAACGCGTTTTCGTTTTCGCTCTTTGCCATCGCTTGCCTCATTTGGTTTATCTATTCCGAGACGGTGCAGGGCTCTCATCTTTTGACCGCGCGCTATAGGGTGGTGCTTGTAGCGTTGCCTACGGCTCTGGTGGTCGTGCTGGCGTTTACCAGTTACTGGACGCACGCCCTGTTCTATATCGATTCGCAGCGCGTGTATCGTCGCGGCTTTGCCTATATGATCCAGCCCATCGTCAGCTACTGCTACGTTATTCATACGTCCCTGCATGCGTTTGTGCAATTGTGCAGGGTCGAGAGTCTGCAAACGAAGGCAATCTATCGAGCCTTGGCATTTTTCGCCATTCCGGCTCTGATGGGCGGCACCTTTCAGGTCGTATACTCGGTGCCCGGCCTTTGTGTCGACATAATGATTAGCATCCTGCTGCTCTACATCATCTACCAGGAGCAGCTCATCTCGACCGACCCGTTGACTGGCCTCAACAACCGCAACCGCTTTGAGACCTATATGCTGTCGCTCTTTTCAAATGTGGATCATACGGACGATGTGTATCTGCTTATGATGGACGCTGATGGCTTTAAGCAGATTAACGATCGCTATGGACATGTGGAGGGCGACCATGCCCTTCAGGTTATCTCCGCCGCACTCAAAGATGTCTGCTCGACGTCTGGTGGATTTATCGCACGCTATGGCGGCGATGAGTTCGTGGTGCTCCAAAAGGCGGCAGCAGAGCAGGACATCATACATCTGTGCGAGGCGATCAACGACGAGCTCGCGCGTGCCGAGGTACCGTATCTGTTGCGGATGTCTATCGGCTACGCACGGATGGGTGATGGCGTCGATACCTGGCAAGACTTGCTTCGCGCTGCCGATGCGGAGCTCTACCGCGTAAAGCACGAGAAGAAGAAGGCCGGCGTCCAGATACGCTAGAAAAAAGCGACCACGCGAATGTCCGCTGCAAGTGCGGCATACGCAAGGGCCTGGTTTGTTAGGCCTTTTTAGGTTTGTTGACAATGATGATGCCGCCGCAGACCAGGAGCAGGGCAACGATGACGGTAACGGGGCTCGTGCCCGCGCCCTCGCCGAGCAGCAGCGCGCTCAGCGCTACGCCAAAGACCGGGTTCATAAAGCCAAAGACCGAAACGCGGCTGACGGGGTTGACGGCGAGCAGACGAGACCACAGCGAGTACGCGACGGCGGAGATAAGCGCCATGTAGATGATGAGCGCGATGGCGGGGACGATTTTGGTGGGGGATAGCGCGCCACCCATCAAAAAGCCAATGGCGGTGAGGACCAGGCCGCCGACCAAGAACTGCCACCCGGCAAGCAAGACGCCGTCGTGCTCGCGCGAGAAGATACCGATCAAGCAGGTCGAAAGGGCACCCGCGACGGTGGAAGCCAGGATAAAGCCCTCGCCGTCGAGCGCAAAGCCAAAGGTGCCATCCGCGCCCGAAAGGTTGACGAGCGCGACACCGGCAAAGCCCAGTACGCAGCCAAGCACCTTGGTCGTATTGAGCTTCTCGGTGTGAAACGCCAAGGCGGCAAAGAGGATGGCCAAGAAGTTGGCGCTGGCCTCAATGATGGAGCTCGACATGGCGCTGGCGCGCGAGAGTCCCAGGTAGAAAAAGAAGTACTGCCCGATAGTCTGGAAGAGTGACAGGATGCAGATGGGCTTGATATCGCACACCTGCGGAACGAGCGGGCGGCGCTGGGCCGCACTCATACCGGCGATAACCAGGATACCGGCAAGCGTGAAGCGCAGGCCCGCGAAGAGCAGCTGCGAGGCGCTGTCGTGCGCGGGAATGCCAAAGAGCGCGTAGCCAATCTTGATGCAGGGGAAGGCGGAGCCCCAGAGCGCGCAGCAAACGAGACAGCCCAGGATGAGTCCGGGCAGGGTGGCGAGATACGGCTTGCGGCTTTCCATGATGTCCTTCCTACATGCGCGAAGCAAAAAAAGAACCCGCCACCGGAGGTGTCGGTGGCGGGTGTTGTTACCCGAGGGGATTGTACCCGATGGGAACGTCTTTAGGCGAAGTAGGCTACGCCGCTCTCAAAGATCGGCATGAACTTGTCGCCGGGGACATGCTCGGGCACGTTGCGGTACAGGTTGTCGCCGCGACGCTCGGCATGGCCCATCTTGCCCAGGACGCGGCCGTCGGGGCTCGTGATGCCCTCGATGGCGAGTACAGAGCCGTTGGGGTTGACGGAAAGGTCCATGCTGGGCTTGCCGTCCTCGCCCACGTACTGCGTGGCGACCTGGCCGTTGGCGATCAGCTGGGCGAGCACCTCGTCGTTGGCGACAAAGCGGCCCTCGCCGTGGCTGATGGCGACGGTGTAGGGGTCGTCCAGGCTGCACTGCGACAGCCACGGGGACAGGTTGGACGAGATGCGGGTGCGCACCAGGCGGCTCTGATGGCGACCGATGGTGTTGAACGTCAGCGTGGGCGCGTCGGGCGTGGCGTCGACGATGTCACCGTAGGGCACCAGGCCGAGCTTGACCAGGGCCTGGAAGCCGTTGCAGATGCCCAGCATCAGGCCGTCGCGGGCCTTGAGCAGGTCGCGAACTGCCTCGGTGACCTCGGGAGCGCGGAAGAACGCCGTGATGAACTTGGCGGAGCCGTCAGGCTCGTCGCCGCCCGAGAAGCCGCCGGGGATCATGACGATCTGGCTTGCACGGATGCGACGGGCAAGCTCGTGGGTGCTCTCGGCGACGGCCTCGGGCGTGAGGTTGTTGATCACGAAGGTGTCGGCCTCGGCACCGGCGGCGCGGAAGGCGCGGGCGCTGTCGTACTCGCAGTTGTTGCCGGGGAACACCGGGATAATCACGCGCGGGCGGGCGATCTTGGCGCCGCCGTACACGTGGATATCCTTGGTGCGATAGTCGATGGTCTCGACCTCGGGCTGCTCACCGGTGCTGCGGTAGGCAAAGACGCCCTCGATGCCGCTCTCCCAGGCCTCCTGGAGCCCAGCGAGCTCGATGACCTCGGAGCCGGTGTCGATGACATAGCCCTCGACGGTGGTGCCCAGGGGCTCGACGACAACGCCGTCGCCGACCTCGGGCAGCTCGGCATCCTCGGCGAGCTCGACGATAAAGCTGCCGTAGAGCGGCGTGAAGAGGCTCTCCACGTCCACGTCCTCGGCAAGCTCGATGCCGATCTGGTTGCCGACGCACATCTTAAAGAGGCTCTCGGCACCGCAGCCGTAACCGGGCGTGGAGATGGCCAGGGCGTCGCCGGTGGCGGTGAGCGCCTCGACGGCGTCAAACGCGGCGAGCAGCTGCTGGGCATCGGGACGGTAATCCTCGCCATAGGTGGCGGGGGCGATGCGGACGACGCGGTGCGTCAGGCCCTTGAACTCGGGCGAGACGGCACGAGCGGCGCGGCCCACGGCCACGGCGAAGCTGATGAGGGTCGGCGGAACGTTGAGCTCGCCGGCCTCGTCCTCAAACGAGCCGCTCATGGAGTCCTTGCCGCCGATGGCGCCGGCACCCAGGTCGACTTGGGCCATGAGGGCGCCCAGGACGGCTGCCGTGGGCTTGCCCCAGCGCTCGGCCTCGGTGCGCAGGCGCTCGAAGTACTCCTGGAAGGAGAGATAGGCGCGCTTGTGCTCAAAGCCGGCGGCCACGAGCTTGGCGATTGACTCAACCACGGACAGGTAGGCGCCCGCAAACTGGTCGGCCTCCATCAGGTAGGGGTTGAAGCCCCATGCCATGGCGCTCGCCGTGGTGGTCTCGCCGTCCACGGGGAACTTGGCAACCATGGCCGAGCTCGGGGTGAGCTGCGTCTTGCCGCCAAAGGGCATGAGCACGGTTGCGGCACCGATAGTGGAGTCGAAACGCTCGGAAAGGCCCTTGTTGGAGGCGACGTTGAGGTCGGTGACGAGCGAGGTCATGCGCTCAGCGAGCGTGGTGCCGGCCCAGCTGGGCTGCCACACGCTGCGGGCGCAGACGTGAGCCACCTGGTGCTTGGGCGCACCGTTGGAGTTGAGGAACTCGCGGGACAGGTCGACGATGGCGACGCCGTTCCAGGCCATGCGCATGCGCGGCTCGGCGGTAACCTCGGCGATTACGGTCGCTTCCAGGTTCTCCTCGGCGGCGTAGCCCATGAACTCCTCGACGTCACCGTCGGCGACGGCGCAGGCCATGCGCTCCTGGGACTCGGAAATGGCGAGCTCGGTGCCGTCCAGGCCGTCGTACTTCTTGGTCACGGTATCGAGGTCGACATACAGGCCGTCGGCAAGCTCGCCCACGGCGACCGAGACGCCGCCGGCGCCAAAGTCGTTGCAGCGCTTGATCAAGCGACAGGCGTCGCCGCGGCGGAACAGGCGCTGCAGCTTGCGCTCGACCGGGGCGTTGCCCTTCTGGACCTCGGCACCCGAAGTCTCGATGGACTCGGTGTTCTGGGTCTTGGAGGAGCCGGTGGCGCCGCCGATGCCGTCACGGCCGGTGCGGCCGCCCAGCAGGATGATCTTGTCGGTGGGGGCGGGGCACTCGCGACGCACGTGGTTTGCCGGGGTAGCGCCCACGACGGCACCGACCTCCATGCGCTTGGCCACGTAGCCGGGGTGATAGAGTTCGTTGACCTGACCGGTGGCAAGGCCGATCTGGTTGCCGTAGCTGGAGTAGCCGGCGGCGGCAGTGGTCACGAGCTTGCGCTGCGGCAGCTTGCCCTCGAGCGTCTCGGAAACCGGGACGGTGGGGTCGCCGGCACCGGTGACACGCATGGCCTGATACACATAGCTGCGGCCCGAGAGCGGGTCGCGGATAGCGCCGCCCACGCAGGTGGCGGCACCGCCGAAGGGCTCGATCTCGGTGGGGTGGTTGTGGGTCTCGTTTTTAAACAGGAACAGCCAGTCCTGGTCCTCGCCATCGACATCGACCTTTACCTTGACGGTGCAGGCGTTGATCTCCTCGGATTCGTCGACATCGGTCATGACGCCGGTCTTCTTAAGGTACTTGGCGCCGATGGTGCCCATGTCCATGAGGCAGACGGGCTTGGCGTCGCGACCGAGCTCGTGGCGCATCTCCATGTAGCGGTCGAAGGCCTGCTGCACAACGGCGTCGTCGATCGTCACGTCATCCAGGACGGTACCGAAGGTGGTGTGGCGGCAGTGGTCGGACCAATAGGTGTCGATCACGCGGATCTCGGTGATGGTGGGGTCGCGATCTTCATCGCGGAAGTACTGCTGGCAGAAGGCGATGTCCGCCTCGTCCATGGCAAGACCGCGATCGGAGATAAAGGCGGCAAGACCGGCCTCGTCGAGCTCGCGGAAGCCGTCAAGCACCTCGACGGGCGCAGGCTCGGGAGTCTCCATGTGCAGCGTCTCGGGTAGGTCGAGTGAGGCAATGCGGGCCTCGACGGGGTTCACCACGTAGTGCTTGATGGCATCGATGGCGGCCTCGTCCAGGGCGCCCGAGATCATATAGACCTTGGCGGAGCGCACGGCGGGGCGCTCGCCCTGGCTGATGAGCTGCACGCACTCGCTGGCGGAGTCGGCGCGCTGGTCAAACTGGCCAGGCAGGAATTCGACGGCAAAGACGGCGCCATCGCTTGCGGGGAGCTCGTCGTAGGTCACATCGACCTGGGGCTCGCTAAAGACGGTCGGCACGCAGGAGCGGAAAAGCTCCTCGTCGATGCCCTCGACGTCGTAGCGGTTGATGATCCTCAGGGCCTCGATGCCCTTGATGCCGAGAATTTCGGTCAGCTCGCCCTTGAGCTGTTGAGCCTCGACGTCGAACCCGGGTTTCTTCTCCACGTAGATACGAGAGACCATTGGTTCCTGCCTTCCTGATCGGTTGGGCGTACGGTGCGGTATGCGGCAGCGGTCGGTTTGCGGGGCAAGCCTCGCGGTCGCCTTGAGCCACATACTTTTAAACCTCACTATGATACGACAGCTCGTGGCGCGTTGAGGACGGCGAGGGTGCTACAGTGAAGCGCAAACAAGAGAAAGGCATCACATGGCATTCGTTTCGCTCGCCATCATCGCACTCGTGGCCTTTGCAAGCCCCTTCATCGCCTCGGCGATTCCCGGAAAACCCGTTCCCGAAACGGTCTTTTTGCTCGTGTTCGGTGCGGTGCTGGGCCCGCATATGCTCGGCCTTATCCATGTGGATGCCGAGGTCTCGCTGGTGTCCGAGCTGGGCCTGGCCTTTTTGTTCCTGCTTGCCGGCTTTGAGATTGACCCTAAGAACATTACGGGTGTGGAGGGACGCTACGGCTTGGCGACGTGGGTCGTCACGTTTGGTATCGCCTGGCTAGCCGTGCGCTTTACCCCGTGGTTCTCGGTCAGCCATTTCGACGGTATCGCCGTGACGCTTGCCCTCACTTCGACGGCGCTCGGCACGCTTGTGCCCATCATGCGCGAGCGCTCGCTCACCGGCACGCGCGTGGGCGACTCGATTCTCGCGTATGGCACTTGGGGCGAGCTCGGCCCCGTGCTCGCCATGTCGGTGCTGCTGTCTGCTCGCACCGGCATCCAGACGCTCGTGATTCTTGGCCTGTTTGCGGTGGTCTGCGTGCTGTTGGCCGTGGTCCCCAGCCGCTCCAAGCGTATCGGCAGCCGCTTCTTTGCCTTTATTCAGGAGCGCGCCGACACCACGTCGCAGACCTTCGTGCGCCTGACCGTGCTCATCCTGGTCACGCTCGTGGCGTTCTCTGCCATCTTTGACCTCGATATCGTGTTGGGTTCTTTTGCCGCCGGCTTTGTCTTGCGCTTTATCATTCCCGAGGGCAACCATACGCTCGAGACCAAGCTCGACGGTCTTGCCTACGGCTTTTTGATTCCGGTGTTCTTTACCGTGTCGGGTGCCAAGATCGACCTGACTGCTGTAGCATCGCGCCCCGGCTTGCTCGTGGGCTTTATCGTGGCGCTGCTGATTATTCGTGCCGTGCCCATTCTTATTTCTACGAGCATTTGTCCTGCGACGCGCGATGTGTCGGCGTATGGTCGCATTACCGTGGCCCTGTACTGCACCACGGCGCTGCCGATCATCGTTGCCGTGACAAGCGTTGCCGTCAACGCGGGCGCGCTGTCGCAAGATATTGCGTCGGTCATGGTTGCCGCCGGTGCCATCACGGTGTTCTTGATGCCATTGCTCGCGCAGCTCTTCTACCGCGTGGTCGACGCCGCACCGGTCGCCGCCGTGGCAGAAGTTGCCGAGCATCCATCCGATGCGCTCGACATTCTGCGCGCCCATCACGATTTGGCGAGCCTGCTCGCACGGGAGCACGAGCTGCTGACCTCGCATGGCCATGGTCGCGTATTTGAGGGCCTGCCTACGCTCGATACGATTGCCGAGCGTCTTTCCGCCGAGGCGGCGAGCGGTCACATCGATGCCCGCATCGTGGACGCGGCGCACCTGCTTGCCGATAAGACTTATGGTGATGAGATTGACACGTCCGAGCTGACTCCGCATGAGCGTCGCCGCCTGGAGCGCGCCAAGCTCGCCGTGCGCGAATACCGTCGTCGCATGCTGGAACTCTATGCGCGCGATGAAGCTCAGGACGACGACGGCAGGTAGCAAGGAATGTCGGGATACGGGTTCCGTCCAAATAATTGAAGGCGCGCTGCCTGCGGCTGATGCAGACAGCGCGCCTTTTGCGTTGGGTTTCGTTGAGACTCGAAGCCGTGGTTCGCGACCTTTAGGAGCGGGCGGCTCCGTCGACGGGGAGCACGGCGCCCGTGACGTAGGCGGACATGTCGCTCGCCAAGAAGACGAAGGCGTTGGCGACATCCTCGGGCTCGCCCATGCGGCCCAGCGGAATGGTGGCGATGATAGGCTTGATGACCTCTTCGGGCAGGTTGGCGACCATATCGGTCTTGGTCACGCCGGGTGCGACGGCGTTGACGCGAATGCCCATGGGGGCGAGCTCGCGCGAGAGCGACTGGACCATGCCGTTGACGGCAAACTTGGACGTGGGATAGCCGACGCCGGAGGGCTGGCCATACTTGGCGACCATCGAGCTCGTGGTGGTGATGGTGCCGCCGTGGCCGGCCTCGGTCATGATCTTGGCGGCAGCCTGGTGGCCGTTAAAGACGGCGACGACGTTGAGGTCCATGACCTTTGCAAACTCTTCGGCCGTGTAGTCCAAAAGGGGAGAACGCTGGGAGATGCCGGCATTGTTGACGACCGTGTCCAGGCCGCCCATATCGGCGGCAGCCTGGGTAAAGGCCTCGGTTACGGCCTCGAGCGAGGTGAGGTCGCAGGAGCGGCCCCAAACCTTGGCCTCGGGATAGGCGGTCGTCAGTTTCTCAACGGCAGCGTCGGCAGTCTCCTGGCGCGAGCCAAAGACGGTGACGGCAGCACCTTCCTCGATAAAACGGCAGGCGATGGCATAGCCGATACCGCGCGTGCCGCCGGTGATGATTGCTTTCTTGCCCTCGAGCAACATGGTGCTTCCTCTCTTTGCGGGCGGATATACACAGCACAGCATAACGGCAGCCAAAATCGGCTCCGGCTGCATGTCGGCGAACGGTACCCCCGGCTGTCAGGAGCGGCCAAGTCGTTCAAATGCGGATTGCGCCAATACGCCCCATGCGCGCAAGCAAAGGGGCTCCCGTCCACTGCTGAACGGGAGCCCCTCACACATATAGGTCGTAGAGCGAAAATCGAATTAGTTGGCCATAACGCCTTCGGTCCAAGCCTCAACGTCCTCGATGCGCAGGACGTTGGCGACCTCGGCCACGCAGTCGACGCTGACAAGCTCGGCGGCGGCAGCCTGGACGTCCTTCTCGAGCGCGCGGTGCGTCAGGAAGATGACCGAGCAGGCATCGCTGACGCCCGACTTGCCGTCCTCGACCTGGTTGATGAGCGAGATCGAGATGTTGTGCTTGGCAAAGATATCGACCGTCTCGGACAGGGCGCCCACGCGGTCGGCGACCTTCAGGCGCACATAGTACTTGGTCTGGAGCTCGTCCATGGGCTTAAAGGCGAGGTTGTGGCCATAGGGCTCAATCTCGGGCAGCGGGGCCACGCCGCGGCTGATCTGCTCGGAGAGCGACAGTATATCGCCCACGACGGCACTCGCGGTGGGGAAGGAGCCCGCGCCCGCGCCGTAGAACATGGTCTCGCCCACGGCGTCACCCACCACGTAGACAGCGTTCATGGCGCCGTTGACCTTGGCAAGCATGTGATCGGCGGGGATCAGCGTGGGATGCACGCGGACGTCGACGCCGGCGTCGGTGTTGCGGGCGATGCCCAGCAGCTTGATGGTGTAGCCGAGCTCACGGGCCTGGGCGATGTCCTCGGCGCCGATGGTACGGATACCCTGCTGGTACACATCGTCGGTGGTAACACGGGTGCCAAAGCCGATGGAGGCGAGGATGGCCGTCTTGCTGGCGGCGTCGAAGCCGTCGACGTCGGCTGACGGGTCGGCCTCGGCATAGCCCTTGGCCTGTGCATCGGCGAGCACGTCGGCGTAATCGGCGCCCTCGGCGTCCATGCGCGACAGGATATAGTTGGTGGTACCGTTGAGAATGCCGGCGATGGTCAGGATCTCGTTGCCCACTAGGTCGTGCTCGAGCGTGCTGACAATGGGGATGCCACCGCCGCAGCTGGCCTCGCACTTAATCTGCACGCCGCACGCGCGCGCCTTTTCGGCGAGCGTCTCGACGTGACGGCCCAGCAGAGCCTTGTTGGCAGAGACGACATGCTTGCCGTGCTCAAAGGCGGTGGTGAAGATCTCGGTTGCGGGATGCTCGCCGCCGATCAGCTCGACGACGATGTCGACGGCGGGGTCGGTGACGACATCGTGCCAGTCACTCGTAAAGGCCTCGCGCTCAATACCGGCTGCCTCGGCCTGCTCCCAGGCAAGCGCGCAGGCGCGGGTCAGCTTAAGGTCGATGCCGTAGGCGGCCAGGTACTCATCGTGGTGGCTCTTGATCAGACGGGCCACGCCGCCGCCGACGGTCCCCAGACCGATCAGACCGACGTTCACGGTGCGCAGGGATTCGCTCATAGATAGCTCCTTCGTGCATCTTATGGATGGATTAACCGCTTAAAGGTTGAGTGCATTCTAGCGTGAACCGAGGGCGCATGCTCGCTAGGCAACAGGAGTCGCACAAAACGGCACCCCCGAAACGCTGCGGAAACATTGGAAACATGCTCGCTACAAATGAACTTCCGTAACAAACTGTCAACGTTTGCGCCATAAGGTTTGCCCCGTACCGCAAAACAGCCGCACCGCGGCCAGCGAAAAGGGGGACACCATGTTTAGTATCAACAACGCACTGAGCCGTAGGAGTTTCTTGGCAGGAGCCGCGGCGCTCGGCAGCACCGCCGCGCTCGCTGGCTGCTCTTCGAGTGGCTCTGACGGCGGCTCCGCCGATGACGGCAAGACCTTCAAGATCGGTGTTATCGGCCCTCTGACCGGCGCCGCGGCAACCTATGGCGTTTCGGCCGAGAAGGGTGCCAAGCTCGCCGCCGAGGATTTCTCGACCAAGGACCTCAAACTCTCGCTTAAGTCCGAGGACGACGTCGCCGACGGCGAGAAGGCCATCAACGCCTTCAATACCTTGTGCGACTGGGGCATGCAGGCGCTTGTCGGCCCCGTTACCACCGGCGCCGCCGTCGCCGTCTCGGGCGAGATCGCCGACGATATGCTCATGGTCACGCCTTCAGCCTCGTCGCTCGATGTCACCAAGGGAAAGACCACGGTCTTTCAGGTTTGCTTCACCGACCCCACCATGGGCGCCAGCGCCGCGAAGTTCTTGGCCGAGAAGTACGCGGACGCCAAGATCGCCCTGTTCTACAACTCCGGCGATACGTACAGCTCGGGCGTTGCCGACGCCTTTGCCGAGCAGGCCAAGGCATCCAAGCTCGATGTCGTCGATACCGAGACCTTTAAGGACGACTCTTCCACGAGCTTTACCAACCAGCTCACCAAGGCCAAGGAGGCCGGCGCCACGCTTATCTTTGCTCCGATCTATTACACGCCGGCGTCCGTCCTGCTCAAGAACGCCAAGGACATGGGATATGACATGACGCTTATGGGCACCGACGGCATGGACGGCCTGCTCTCCGTTGAGGGCTTCGATACCTCTCTTGCCGAGGGCGTGCTGCTCATGACCCCGTTCTCTGCTGACGATGAGAAGAACGCCGACTTCGTCAAGGCCTATAAGGACGCCTACGACGAGACGCCCAATCAGTTTGCCGCCGATGCCTATGACTGCGTCCATGCGATTGCCGAGGCTATCGATAAAGCGGGCATCGACATTACGGCTGACGGTGCCGACATTGCCGACGACCTTGCCCGCGCCATGCGCAAGATCAAGATCGAGGGCCTGACGGGCGAGCTGACGTGGAATGACGAGGGCCAGGTCGAAAAGCCCGCTACGGCCTATGTGATCCAGGACGGCAAGTACATCGCCGCCTAAGTGCGCATAAACCGCTACCGGTGAGGCTGTTTTATTCAGGGCGGGGACGCCTGTAACAGAATGGAAACATTACTTTTACACAATAAAGTGGCATTACTGCATAAAATAATAGAAATACGCAGAAATATGGATAAATGAACAAATCCAAAGAAAAGTTGAAATAATCGCCACTTTTCCTAACTAAAGCGTCTACTATTTTGCGAACGCCGAACACGGCGAAGGATGGCCTGTCGGGCAACCAAAACCCGACGAGATTTGAGAGGAGAGCCGCATGTCGAGCCTCACCGGTAAGTCATTGAACCCTGTTATGAATCGCAGGAGCGTTATCGCGAGCGCAGCAGGTCTGGGGGCGATGTCCATTCTAGCTGGCTGCTCCTCCAACGGCGGCGACAGCGGTTCCGCGTCGGGCGACGCTTCGTTTAAGATCGGCACCATCGGCCCGCTGACCGGCGCCAACGCGTCCTACGGCAAGTCCGTTACACAGGCTGTCGAGCTTGGCTGCAAGGATTTCTCGACCAAGGAGCTGCCGCTTGTCAGCAAGGCCGAGGACGACCAGGCTGACGGCGAGAAGGCCGTCAACGCCTTCAACACCCTGCTCGACTGGGGCATGCAGGCCCTCGTCGGTCCGACCACCACGGGTGCGTCGGTCGCCGTTGCCGCCGAGTGCGGCAACGACCCCGAGACGTTCATGATCACCCCGTCCGCGTCCTCCGAGGACGTTACCAAGGGCAAGGATTGCGTCTTCCAGGTTTGCTTTACCGACCCCAACCAAGGTGTCAACGCTGCCAAGTTCCTGGCAGAGAAGTATGCGAACGAGAAGTTCGTGCTGTTCTATAACTCCGGCGATGCCTATTCTTCGGGCATCGCAGATTCCTTTAAGGCCCAGGCCGCTAAGTCTAAGCTTGAGATTGTCGACGAGGAGACCTTTAAGGACGACTCCGCCACGAGCTTTACCAACCAGCTGACCAAGGCCAAGCAGGCAGGCGCCACCATGATCTTTGCGCCGATCTACTACACGCCGGCGTCCGTCCTGCTCAAGAACGCCAAGGACATGGGCTACGACGTCAAGATGATGGGCTGCGACGGCATGGACGGCATCCTGGGCGTTGAGGGCTTCGACACCTCTCTTGCCGAGGGTCTGCTGCTCATGACCCCGTTCTCCGCCGACGACGAGAAGAACGCCGACTTCGTCAACGCTTACAAGGATAAGTACGGCGATACTCCCGACCAGTTTGCCGCCGACGCCTACGACGGCGTGCATGCTGTGGTCGAGGCTCTCAAGGAGGCCGGCCTGGGCGTCGACGCCGACCCCACCGAGGTTGCCGAGAAGCTTCCCGAGGCTATGCTCAAGATTACTGTTGACGGCCTGACTGGCAAGCTCTCCTGGAACGACAAGGGTCAGGTCCAGAAGGACCCGACGGCGTACGTCATTACCGACGGCAAGTACGTACAGGCCTAATAGGCCGCCTTACATAGAGCGGTTTTGATCCCAAGCAGGGGAGGTTTTGGCCTTCCCTGCTTGCTTGGTATCTAGGGACAACGTAACGTCCCTGTTTCATACATCAACTGGAAACCTATTCGAAAGGGGGATGTGGAACATGACGGTCTTTATCCAATACCTGGTCAACGGCCTGTCCATGGGCAGCGTCTACGCCATCATCGCGTTGGGCTACACCATGGTCTACGGTATCGCCAAGATGCTGAACTTCGCTCACGGCGACGTCATCATGGTTGGTGCCTATGTCTCGTTCTGCGCCACGTCGTATCTCGGCCTCCCGGGCTGGGCATCTGTAATTCTCTCTTGCGCGGTCTGCACGATTCTCGGTGTTCTCATTGAGGGCCTGGCCTATAAGCCGCTGCGCCAGGCGGGCCCGCTGGCCGTTTTGATCACGGCTATCGGCGTGTCCTACTTCCTGCAGAATGCCGCGCAGCTCCTGTGGGGCGCCACGCCCAAGAACTTTACTTCGCTCGTCACCTTCCCAGTGCCGGAGTTCTTGGCCAAGTACAACGTGAGCGCCGTATCGCTCGTCACCATCGTCGCCTGCCTGGTGATCATGGCCGGCCTGGTGTTCTTTACGGGTAAGACCAAGATGGGCAAGGCCATGCGTGCCGTGTCCGAGGACAAGGCCGCCGCTCAGCTCATGGGCATCAACGTTAACCGCACCATCTCGATGACGTTTGCCATCGGCTCGGCGCTTGCCGCTATCGCCGGCGTGCTCCTGTGCTCCTACTCGCCGGTGCTGCAGCCCACCACGGGCGCCATGCCCGGCATCAAGGCTTTCGACGCTGCCGTCTTCGGTGGCATCGGCTCCATCCCCGGCGCCTTTGTCGGTGGCATTCTCATCGGCATCATCGAGGCGATGGCACAGGCTTATATTTCCACGAGCCTTGCCAACTCCATCGTCTTCGGTGTTTTGATCATCGTCCTGCTCGTCAAGCCTGCCGGCCTCTTGGGCAAGTACGTCCCCGAGAAGGTGTAGGTGAGCGCTATGAAGTTCCTTAAAGACAAGCAGACGCGTCACGACTTTGTCACGTACGCCATGTGCATCGTGGCATTCGCCATCGTGTTCTTTATGCAGTCCAACCATATGATCCCGCGCATGATCGCCGGTCAGCTGGTCCCCATCACGGCCTACATCGTTATGGCCATCTCGCTCAACCTCGTCGTCGGTATCGCGGGCGACTTGTCGCTGGGCCACGCGGGCTTTATGAGCGTCGGCGCCTATACGGGCATCGTTACCGCCGTCGCCCTCGAGAGCGCCGTTCCCTCCGATCCAATACGTCTTGTCATCAGCATTGTGGTCGGCGCTATCGCCGCTGCCATCTTGGGCTTCTTGATCGGTATCCCGGTCCTGCGCCTGAGCGGCGACTATCTGGCCATCGTGACCCTGGCTTTTGGCGAGATCATCAAAGAGATCGTCACCTGCCTCATTGTGGGTGTCGACTCCCGCGGCCTGCATGTGATCTTTAACATCACGGGCAACTCCACGATCGACGACCTGCACCTGCTCGAGGACGGCACCGCCATCATCAAGGGCGCCCAGGGTGCCTCGGGCGTGTCGACGTACTCGACCTTCCTCGCCGGTGCCATCCTGGTCATGGTCGCGCTCGTGATTGTACTCAACCTGGTGCGCAGCCGTACCGGCCGTGCCATCATGGCCGTGCGCGATAACAAGATTGCAGCCGAGTCCGTAGGCATCTCCGTCACCGAGTACCGCATGATCGCCTTCGTGGTTTCCGCTGCCCTCGCCGGTGCTGCCGGAGCTCTCTTCGGCGGTAACTTCTCGCAGCTCTCCGCCACCAAGTTCGACTTCAACACGTCGATCCTCATCCTGGTGTTCGTGGTCCTGGGCGGTCTGGGCAACATGCGCGGCTCCGTCATCGCGGCGGCGTTGCTCACGGTGCTTCCTGAGCTGCTCCGTCAGTTCTCGGACTACCGCATGCTCATCTACGCCATCGTGCTGATCCTGGTCATGATCTTTACCAACAACCCGCAGCTCAAGGCGTTCTTCGGTCGCGTCAAGGACCGTTTTGCTTCCAAGAAGGAGGTGGCAGCCGATGCCCAGTAAATTTGAGTTCAACAAGGGCAAGATGGTCCCGTATCCTTCTGGCGCCATCGTTCCCGATCGCGACCTGGGCCAGCGCCCGGCGCTCGAGTGCATCCACCTGGGCATTGAGTTCGGTGGCCTTAAGGCAGTCGACGACTTTAGCCTGACTATCGGCAAGACCGAGATCGCCGGCCTGATCGGCCCCAATGGTGCCGGTAAGACCACGGTCTTCAACCTGCTCACCAAGGTGTACCAGCCCACGCACGGCACCATCCTGCTCGACGGTGAGGACACCTCGGGCAAGTCGGTCTACCAGGTCAACCGCATGGGTATTGCCCGCACCTTCCAAAACATCCGCCTGTTTAACACCATGACGGTGGAGGATAACGTTAAGGTCGGCCTGCATAACCAGGAGCGTTACTCCGGCTTTGAGGGCGTGCTGCGCCTGCCGACGTATTGGAAGCACGAGAAGGCCGCCCACGAGCGCGCCATGGAGCTGCTGTCCATCTTTGATATGGAGCATCTGGCAAATGAGCAGGCCGGCTCGCTGCCTTACGGCGCTCAGCGTCGTCTGGAGATCGTCCGTGCGCTTGCCACCAACCCCAAGCTGCTGCTGCTCGACGAGCCTGCCGCCGGCATGAACCCGTCCGAGACCGCCGAGCTCATGGAGAACATCGTCAAGATTCGTGACACCTTCGGCATCGCCATCATGCTTATCGAGCACGACATGTCGCTCGTTATGAACATCTGTGAGGGCATCTGCGTGCTCAACTTTGGTAAGGTCATCGCCAAGGGCACGGCCGAGGAAATCCAGAACAACGACGCCGTTATCGAGGCGTATCTGGGCAAGCAGGATAAGGGGGAGAACTAAATGGCAGAGCCGATGCTTTCCGTCTACAACATCAACGTCTGGTACGGTGCCATCCACGCCATCAAGGACATCTCCTTTAACGTCAACGAGGGCGAGATCGTGGCTCTGATCGGTGCGAACGGTGCCGGCAAGTCCACAACGCTCAAGACCGTCTCGGGCCTGCTGCGCTCCAAGACCGGCTCCATCAAGTTTATGGGCGAGGACATTACTCATACGCCCGCCGATAAGCTGGTTGGTAAGGGCCTGGCCCAGGTGCCCGAGGGCCGTCGCGCCTTTTTGCAGATGACGGTCGAGGAGAACCTGGAGATGGGCGCCTACACGCAGCCCAAGTCCACGGTTGCTCCGGGCCTTGAGCGCGTCTACGAGCAGTTCCCGCGCCTGAAGGAGCGCCGTCGCCAGGTCGCCGGCACCCTTTCGGGTGGCGAGCAGCAGATGCTCGTTATGGGCCGCGCCCTTATGAGTAACCCCAAACTGCTTATGCTCGACGAACCTTCCATGGGTCTGGCGCCGATTCTGATTGAGCAGATCTTCCAGATTGTCGAGGACCTGCACAAGGCCGGCACCACGGTGCTTCTGGTCGAGCAGAACGCGCAGATGGCGCTCTCGATCGCCACACGCGGCTACGTGCTCGAGACCGGCAAGATCACCATGACCGGCACCGGCCAAGAGCTCCTGCACGACGATAACGTCCGCAAGGCCTATCTCGGTGGCTAGGAGGTTCCGCCGTTCTACCGAACGGCGGACCGGCCGACGCTGCGCGGGCGCCCTGATCGACGTGCCGAAGCTCCTCACCCTTGGGGCTATGCCGCGGTACGAGGCCAGGTGGTCATGGTCCGGGAACCTCGCGATGTCGAATGACACCGCGAGGTTCGCCGCCGTCCTCGGCGACCTCGACCCCCGAGTGGGCGATCCCCACGCGCTAACGCCTGCAAACAAGGGGATCGCCAAGACGCCGCCGGGCACCTCCGTCATAGACGTGGAAGTGCGGCCGCGCTGAAGCTCTGCGCGGTGTCTGCTCGCTTATGTGCGCATCACGAAGGAAGACCAGATCGGTGAGCGGGATTGGCCCGAAGTCGAGAGATTCCCATCAGCCTCTCGTCGGTCGATGACCGGTTCACCACGCAGGAAGAGCGTGACGGAAGGTCTCGCAAAAAGGCTCCGAGCGCGGCGTGCTCATGCCCGTCGTGGTGCGCCCGAAGGGGGGGGACGGCTGCTACGAGCTCGATCATTTGCGAGGAGAAGACGAACCAGTCGTTGCAGATCCAATATGGATCTCGCCGACCTCGGCAAGCTGCTCGATGAGCGGAAGCCCTGTCGGGTCGTCTATTTCAACACCACCCAGAATGATGGTGTCATCGCGCAGGTCGATCTGTGTGTTGAACACAGCGAGGTTAAAGCCGGAGGCCACAAATCCGATAGCAGCCAGGACGAGCCCCGTGGCAACAAGCCCACCCGCTACGGCAAGGTAAATCTTTTTTACGCTGGACATGTTTGCACTCCTTCCTATGCCGTAAGCGGCGCCGCTTCAGCGCCCCTGCGGCTCTTATTGCCTCGATCTTTCCAGAAGGGCGAAACGGCTTTCTTCGCCCAAAGGGCAGAGAGGCACGCGATCTGCTTGGACGCCGTCCAGGCACCGGCTCCCGCGAGGAGCGCCACACCGATGGAAACGAATCCCATTCCCATCGAGGTTAAAACGTACGGAACATGCCCGATAATGATGCCGTCCGCGGTGAACAGGAGCCCCACCACGCCCGCGCCCCCGAATGCCGCGGCCACGATCCACACGCAGAGCGCAAGAACCCAAATGCAGATGTAGACTGTAGCGGCAACGGCGACGAACGCGAGCAGCAGCGGAATCCATACCGGAGAGCCCACGATGGCGAGCGCCCATAGAAGCGCCGTGCTCTTGCGCTTGGTCCTCGCAATTGCGCGCGGCACGGCGGGCAGTTCGTCGAGCGTTGCCTCGGCGACCTCACCGAGCGTGCCCATGGCGGCCACAGCCTCGGCCTCCGTCATGCCGTCCTCCATACGGTCGGCGATGGCCTCCGCGTAGAACTCCTGCGTTTCCCTTACCTGATCTGCCGGCAGGCAGGCCAGAAGCTCGCCCAGCCGGTTCAAGAACTCATCGCGCGTCATGGTGCGCTCCCTTCACGTAACGGTAGATTTCCTGCACGGATGGCCATTCGGCGAGGAACTCGGCGATACGCTCATGCCCGGTTTCCGTGATGCGGTAGTACCTTCGCAGCCGCCCGTTGTGCTCGGCGGAGCGCGCCGTGATGCACCCCGCTTTCTCCAGGCGCTTGAGCAACGGATAGAGCGTGGACTCCGTGAGCCCCATGCTCGCGGGCACGTCCTTCACGATCTGATAGCCGTAGGATTCCTCGCCCGAGACGGCCGCGAGCACGCAGGCCTCGAGGAAGCCGCGCTTCATCTGTGCCTCCATCCGCACACCTCCTTTCGTAGTATACTGTGCAACACCTACTATATGACACATAGTATATGATGTCAACAGTTGTCGTATAGGGAGTCCGGTCTGTCTGTCCCCGGTATAGCGACGAGTGTCGGTTGACGCATCGCGCGAAACACCAACCAGTGCTCCTTTGATGCAACTCTCATTCGACCACATTTCTGAGCAGCTACCTTCCCGCACCAAAGCGTGCCTCATCCCGGGATAGTCGTTGGGGACGTTCTTGAATGAATAGTCGTTTAAGAACGTCCATTACAGTCGAAATTGTCAGCCCGGGACCGTCTCGGGCTACGATTGAGGCGCGCCCAGAACGGGCCGCCGACCGGGCGCCCGCGCACGGCCGAACGTCCCTGCCCCCGAGAGGGCCCGTTGGGTGCTGCCGGCGCGGGACGCGCCGCCCCCGACGGCTGATAGGAAAGTGCCGGGCAGAGGCCGCGGCTGGTAATGTGAGTGCCGAGGGGGAGGCCATCCGGTCGAACGACTACCGGAAGGAT
>NZ_QSRV01000014.1:40577-59670 GCF_003437235.1 Collinsella sp. TF07-1 | reverse complement strand
TGCGGAAACGCGGGGCCCGTTCAGGCTGTTGCGTTGAGATTGAAAATCAACCTATGCACAAAAATGACTACAGCTCGCACAGGACCATTCAAAGATAGCGGTCTGCCTGCCGATTGTGCACCTGCCGAAAATGCATAAACATGTGCATGAGCTGCTCGGAATATCGAATACTCTTACCTATCGGAGTTGTGTGCTTTTCCTGCATAAAGTAATGGTTTGCGCACGTCAACGTGGTATTCTAGACATACGCAAATTCGTATAAGTTGGAGGTAGCATGTTCTCAATCGGTCAACACGTCATTCATCCGGGCCAGGGAGTCTGCACCGTCGTCGGTTTTAGGGACGACACGCCGCAGCCCATGTTGTTGCTCGAGACCAAGCAGGGACATGCGCAGACGATTCTCATGTACCCCGTGGCGCAGGCCGACCGCCTACATGCCGCCATCTCTCAGCAGGATGCCGAGCACCTGCTGAGCCACTACGACGAGCTGGAGTGCGACACCTTTACCGAGCGCAACAGCTCGCTTGAAGAGACACACTTTAAGCAGCAGCTCAAGCTGGGCGCGCCCGAGACGGTCCGTGTGGCCAAGACGATGATGCACCGCATCCGCCAGGCCGAGGAAGCTGATAAAAAGCCCAGCTCCTACTACATGCGCGTACTCAAGGAAGCCAAGCGCCGCTCCATCGAGGAGTTCGCCGTGGCCCTGGGCGTCACCGAAGAGGCCGCCGAAGCCCGCCTAGCCCAAGCCGCCCTCAACTAACCTGTCAAAAACCACCACAAAGGGGACAGGCACCTTTGTGGTGGTTTTCTTGTTCTAGTAGTATTCAATCTCATCGATACCCACGAGCACAAGGAGTCTGTTATGGCAGAGACGCTTACCGCCGGAATCACCCGCGACCGCGCATTCGAACTGCTCAACGAGCACAACAAGGATCCGTTCCACATCACCCACGGCGAAACGGTCGAGGGCACCATGCGCTACTTTGCGCGCGAGTTCGACCCCGAGAACGAGGAGTTCTGGGGCATCGTCGGCCTGCTCCACGACCTGGATTGGGAGGAGCATGAGGACGACCCCATGAACCACACCATCTACGCTGCCGAGATCCTCGAAGGCGAGGGTGCCTCTCCTGAGCTCATCCGCGCCATTCAGTCGCACACCTCTGATTTCAACACCTCGCTGCCCAAGCCCGAACTGCAGATGGAGAAGATCCTGTTTGCCTGCGACGAGCTTACCGGCCTGATCGGAGCCGCGGTTATCATGCGCCCGAGCAAGAGCGTCATGGACTTTACGACCAAGTCGCTCAAGAAGAAGTTCAAGGACAAGCGCTTTGCCGCCGGATGCTCGCGCGACGTGATTTCGCAAGGCGCTGAGATGCTGGGCTGGGAGCTTCCCGAGCTCTTTGACCGCACCATCGCGGCTATGCAGTCCTTCGCTCCCGATCGCGACGCCTTCCAGGCCTAGCACCAAAACCACCACAAAGGGGACAGGCACCTTTGTGGTGGTTTTTGTTTGCGTGGGCGTTAGGGGCGGACCTGACCGGTGCCGCGAAGCTTGTATTTGTAGGTGGTGAGGGCCTCGGCGGCAAAGGGTCCGCGGGCGTGGAGCTTTTGGGTCGAGATGCCAATTTCGGCGCCCAGGCCAAACTCGCCGCCGTCGGTAAAGCGCGTGCTGGCGTTGGCGTACACGGCCGAGGCATCGACCGCGTCCAGGAAGCGCTCGCAAGCATCCGTGTCCTCGGCAACGATGGCCTCGGAGTGCATCGTGCCGTAGCGGTTGATGTGCGCGATGGCCTCGTCCTCGTTTGCCACGACCTTCACGCTCATCTCGAGCGCCAGATACTCGCGGCCCCAGTCCTCCTCAGTCGCGGCGACGTAGTCATCGCCCTCGGCAAGCCCGGCGTCGGCGCATGCGGCGCACGTGGCCTCGTCGCCGTGAATGAGCACGCCGTGGTCATGCAGCACGGCCACGACCGCGGGCAAAAACGCATCGGCCACGGCACGGTCGACCAGCAGCGACTCGGCGGCATTGCACACGCCCACGCGCTGCGTCTTAGCGTTGACGATAATATTGAGCGCTTTATCGAAGTCGGCGGATTCATGCACGTAGATGTGGCAGTTACCCGTGCCCGTCTCGATCACCGGAACGAGCGACTCGCGCACGCAGCGCTGGATCAGGCCCGCACCGCCACGCGGAATGAGCACATCGACGACGCCGCGGAGCTTCATGAGCTCGCCGGTGGCCTCGCGGTCGGTAGACTCGATCATCGACACGGCCTCGCGCGGGAAGCCCTTGGCCTCGAGCGCATCGGCCAGCAGCTCAGAAATCGTGGCACACGAGTGATAGGCCAGCGAGCCGCCGCGCAGAATGCAGGCGTTGCCGGTGCGGATGCAGATGCCCGCGGCGTCGGCCGTCACGTTGGGGCGCGCCTCGTACACCATGGCGACCAGGCCCAACGGCACGCTCACGCGGGTGAGGTCCACGCCGCTTGCGAGCACGCGGTGGTCGAGCACGCGGCCGACAGGATCGGGCAGCTCGGCGAGCTTCTCCAGGCCGGCGGCCATACCCTCGACGCGCTCGGGCGTCAGCAGCAGACGGTCGAGGAGCCCCGCCGAGGTCCCCGCATCGCGCGCGGCGGACATATCGAGCTCGTTGGCGGCGACGATGGAGTCGACACCGTTGCGCAGTGCTGCGGCCATGGCGCGCACGGCCTCCTGGCGCTGCTCGTCGCTCGCCGTGGCAAGCGAGGCCGACGCTGCCTTAGCGGCAACGGCAAGATCGTGGACATACGTGGCTATATCGACCGACATGGGCGGCCCTTTCTCCTAGAAGTTTGCAACCATGGTAGCCGATTTGCGCATGGCCTCGCCCGCGGCGGTAGAATTGGTCAACCCGAAACACCGCAACGAACGGAAGACTCACATGGCCCTCATCACTTCGTACCACGTCCCCGGCCTGTATGTCGAGGACCACAGCATCGACGTCCCCCTCGACTGGCGCGGCCTGGAGCCGATGCTCCTGGCCGTCGGCAGCACCATGCGCCGCGGCGCTATACCGACACCCATCGCCGGCGCGCCCGAGAGCATCAAGCTCTTCTACCGTGTGGTTTGCGCACCCGACCGCATCAACGACGACCTGCCGCTCCTTCTCTTTTTGCAGGGTGGCCCCGGTGGCGAGAGCCCGCGTCCGCTGTCGCCCACAAGCGATGGCTGGATCGAAGAGGCCGTCAAGCATTTCCGCGTCGTGCTGCCCGACCAGCGCGGTACCGGGCGCAGCAGCTGTGTAGACGGGCGCACGATTGCCGCACTGGGCGAGCGCGCCGAGGCGGCAGGCTCCGATGCGGCCCGCTCGCAGGCGGACTTCCTCAAGCGTCACCTCGCCAGCTCCATCGTGCGCGATTTTGAGTACCTGCGCCTGGTGGGCTTTGGCGGCAAGCCCTGGGTCACACTCGGGCAGAGCTACGGCGGCTTTTTGACGTTGAGCTATCTGTCGCTCTTCCCCGAGGGCGTGGCGGCAAGCTTTACCTGCGGCGGCATTCCGCACGTGCCGGCGAGCGCCAGCGAGGTCTACGCGCACACCTTCCCGCGCATGGCCGCCAAGACGCAGCAGTATTACGACCGTTACCCCGCCGATGTCGAGCGCGTGGCAGCCCTGGCCGATGCGCTCGAGGCTCAGAAGCCCGTACTGCCCGACGGCTCGCCAATGACGGTCGAGCGCCTACAGCTCATGGGCAGCGACTTTGGCATGAAGCCGAGCTTTGAGCGCATGCATTGGATTATCGATCATGCTTTTGTTGACGGCGACGGCACGCTGGCCTGCGGCGCCTCGGTATCCGACAGCTTTTTGATGCGCGCCTTCGAGCGCACCAACACGCGCACGAATCCGCTGTACTGGACGCTTCAGGAGTTCATCTACGCCGACGGCGACACCATGCCCATTCGCTGGGCCGCGGCAGAAGAGAAGGCCCATCGTGCCGAGTTCGACACGCTCACGCGACCGCTCATGTTTACCGGCGAGGCCATGTTCCCGTGGATGTTCGAGCAGATGCCCGAGCTCAAGCCCTTCAAGCCCGCCATGGACCTGCTGATGGAAGACACCAGCTGGGACAAGATCTACGACCCGCAGCGCCTGGCGTGCAACGAGGTGCCCCTGCAGGCCGCGGTGTACTTCGATGACATGTACGTGGACTCGGGCATGCAGCTCGATACGCTCAGCCGCGTGGGCAACTCGCATGCCTGGGTGACCAACGAGTTCGAGCACGACGGCTTGCACGGCAGCGTGGTGTTCAAGCACCTCTTCGACGAAGCCCTCAACCGCGGAGACCTGCGCCAGATCTTCTAGCAAAGGAGTGTCCCCGTCTGCCGGCACAATAGGAACGTCCCCAAGTGCCGAACAAGTGCCGGCAACGACAATGCCGCAGGTAGAGGACGGAAAGCGAAAACGCCCCTTAGCAGTGGCTTTAAATCGTAGGTCGAACAAAAGAAGCGAGCGCCGCCCAGAGCGAACAAGTTGGCATGAAAAAGGCGAGGCATAGACCTGATGGTCATGCCTCGCCTTTTGAATGACAAATTGTCGCTCTGGGCGGCGCGCAGCGTCGACCCGTTAGGCGAAGACGATTAGATTATCCCTGTGTATCGCGGGCTTCTCGGCCAGGTCTGCGAGCAGGCGGTTGCTGGCGATCTGGTCCTGGCGGCGACCGGCAGCAAGCTCCAGCACGTCCGAATCGGCTTCGGCGATACCGCGGGCGACGACCATACCGCTCGGATCGCACACATCGAGCACATCGCCCTCGGCAAACTGGCCATCGACCTCGCGAATACCCACCGCAAGCAGGGAAGAGCCACGGCTGACCAGCGCCTTCGCAGCACCATCATCGACCGTCACCGAGCCATGTGCCTTGTCGCCCAGCGCGATCCACAGCTTGCGGGGTGCGATGTCCAGGCGCTCCGCCGGCGGATCGAACAGCGTACCCACGCTCTCGCCGCGGGCCAGACGCACGAGCGCATCGGGCTCCTCGCCCGAGCAAATCACGCTTTGAATGCCCGCCGTCATGAGAATGCGGCTCGCGCGAATCTTGGTGATCATGCCGCCCGTACCCACCGATGTGGAAGAATCGCCCGCCGAGGCGATAATCTTGGCATCGATCTTATGCACGACCGGGATAAACTCGGCCGTCGGATCCTCATGCGGATTGGCGGTGTAGAGGCCATCGATGTCCGAGAGCGTCACGCACAGATCGGCAGAAACCAGGCAGCTCACAAGCGCCGCCAGCGTGTCGTTGTCGCCAAACTTGATCTCATCGACGGTGACGGTATCGTTCTCGTTGACGACCGGCACCACGCCAAGCTCCACAAGGCGAAGCAGGGCGTCGCGCGCGTGCAGGTAGGACGTGCGGCGCGCCGTGTCGTGACGCGTGAGCAGCACGAGCGAGGTGAGCAGGTCGCGCGCATGGAACTCCTCGTCGTAGGCCGACGAGATGATGCACTGACCGGCCGAGGCGCAGGCCTGCAGGCTCGGCAGGTCGCCGACCGGCTTACGGTCGAAGCCCAGCACGGGATAGCCGCAGGCAATGGCGCCCGAGCTCACCACGATCAGGCGCCAGCCAAGCTCGCGCAGCGCTGCGGCCTGGTCGGCAAGCCCGCCGATAAAGGCGCGGTTGACCTTGCCGTCGGCGCCCACCACCGTGGACGAACCGATCTTTACCACCATCGTTTTATAAGAAGTCGTCATACGTCAAACCAATCAACTGTTCAGCGAACGGCCGAGCCGGCGGCAAGGGAAGCGTGACTCGCCCCTACCGCCCAAGGAATTAGTGAGCCCAGGGAAAGGCAGAGGCCGCGGCCATGTTCTTGCGCACGAGCTCGTCGCGCACCTGAGCCAGGCCCTGCTCCATACCCACCACATAGGTCTGCGGGTACAAGAAGCGCTTGAAAGCTGCGTCCAGATGGTCGAGCGCCCAAGCACAGCGCTCGCGCGCGTCCTGGATGCTCTCACGTGGAGCCACCGCACTGCCATCGCGCACGATCGGCACCAGCAGCTCGCGATACTCAAGTTCGGACACGTCGGTCACCAGGGCGGCATCGTTCACGGCCACAAGGGTATTGCCGCGCGCGGCGCCCTCCCCCGCCAGATGGTCCTCGTCGTAGATCATGTCGCAGACCGGGCCGCCAAAGCCGTCGTAATAACGGCGCACGCGTTGCACACCCGGGATCGTGCGCTTGTATGGCTGCTCAGAGAGCTTGACCACCGGCGTCCATGGATCTGCCTCGCTCGCACGGCGGGCGGAAAGCTTGTACACGCCGCCCAGCGCCGGCTGGTCATAGCAGGTCGCAAGCTTGGTACCCACGCCAAAGCTGTCGATGGGCGCGCCCTGGTCGAGCAGCGACTGAATCGTGTACTCATCCAAATCGTTAGAAACCGAGATCCCCACATAGGGCAGGCCCTCGGCATCAAAACGGCCGCGCACATACTTGGAGAGCTTGGCGAGGTCGCCGGAGTCGATGCGAATGGCCGACAGGCGCTCGCCCACCGCTTCCATCTCCTTGGCAACCGTAATGGCATGTTCACAGCCCTCGCGCACGTCATAGGTGTCGATGAGCAGCGTACAGTTCTTGGGGCTCGACTTGGCAAAGGCGCGGAAGGCCTCGAGCTCGGAATCGAAGCTCATCACCCAGCTGTGCGCATGCGTGCCAAAGACGGGAATACCGTAGCGGCGGCCGGCGAGCACATTGGACGTAGAGGAGCAGCCGGCAACGTAGCTCGCGCGCGCGACGGCCAAGCCGCCATCGGGACCCTGAGCGCGGCGCAGGCCAAACTCGGCAACGGGACGGCCGTCCGCCGCCAGCACCACGCGCGCCGTCTTGGTGGCGACAAGCGTCTGGAAGCCGACGATGTTGAGCAGCGCCGTCTCAAGCAGCTGGCACTCCAGCGCGGGGCCGGTGACGCGAACCATGGGCTCGCGCGGAAAGACGAGCTCGCCCTCGGGCACGGCGTCGATGTTTACATGCGCACGAAAATCGCGCAGGTAGTCGAGGAATCCAGGCTTGAACATCGCGCCGCCGGCCGGGGCCTGGAGCGAGGCGAGGTAGTCGATGTCCTCGGGCGTAAAGCGCAGATTCTCGACCAGCTCGGGCAGTTCGGCGGTGCCGCACATGACGGCATAGGCGCTGCCGAAGGGATGGTCGCGGTAAAACGCCGTAAAGCAACCCTGCTCATTGGCCTTGCCGCTCTCCCACAGGCCCTGGGCCATAGTGAGTTCGTACAGATCAGTGAGCATTGCAATGTCGGTGGGATGCGAGATGTCGGTCAAAGCCATGGGGCGACCTTTCGGATGCGTTGTGCAGAGGTTGAGGGTTGGCGAGGCGGGCGTGCGGGCATGGAGCCCAGCGCGAACAGGCTAAAGCAGGCCCATGCTGGTCAGGATCGTGTAGCCCATAAAGATGACAAACGCGATGAGGGCAAGGACAATGATGATTTTTTGAGCCGGCGCCATACCGGGGATCTCGTTCTCACCCGCAGGCTCCTTGGAGGTAACCATGCGCTGGGCAAAGCTCATCTCGTCACGGCTCGGCTTGGGATCGACGGACTTGGGACGAGCGGCCTTTTTAGGCTGAGGTTTGGGCGCGGCAGGTGCAGGCTTCGCAGCAGCGGGCTTGGGTGCGGGCGCGGGCTTGGGCTCGGATGCAACCTTCGCAGCGGCCTCCTCGGCCTTCTCGCGCTCGGCACGCAGGGCGGCCAACTCCTCACGCTCGCGGCGTGCCTCTTCCTGGGCCTCGCGACGAGCTTTCTCGGCGCGGAGCTCTTCCAACTCGGCGCGTTCCTCGGCAGACAGTGGTTGGGACTCAAGCTCGGCCATGGTACAGCCCTTTCTTTTAAAAAAGCCGCCGACACAATGTCAGCGGCTTATCAAATCCAAGGGTGGAGACGAAGGGAGTCGAACCCTCGGCCTCTGCCATGCGACGGCAGCGCTCTCCCAACTGAGCTACGTCCCCAGGACAAGTCGATATTTTACCTACGGCTCGCCAACTGTCAACGCCCAATAATCAGTCTTTTTGGGGCGCGGCTATTTTGACAACTTTTCGAGCAGGCGATCCTCTCGATGATTTTTTAATCCCCGTCCCAGAAAAATCATCGGCGAGCGCACTACTTTGCGCTGGTGAGGACGCCGGTGGTGTCGAACGCCGGGGTGAAGCTCTCGTCTACCGCTCCACCTTCTTGCCAAAACATCGTCGTAAAGCCCAGGTCGTCGGCATGGTCGAGCACCTGCTCGTACTCCTCGCGCGTCACGGCGCGCGCCAGGTCGCCGCCTTGTTCGCGCATGAGGGCATTGGGCGTGTACTGGTTCATGACCGAGATCGGCACGTCGCCCATCGTCTGCCACACCAGGTCCAACACGCGGCACGAATCGTCCGCATGCCCCGGCAGCACCAGATGACGCACGATTATGCCGCGCTTCATGAGCCCGTCCCCGTCTACCAGCTCTCCCCCGCGGCGCTCAATTTCGCGCGCCATCTGGGCCAGACCCGACACAGCCACGCGCGGGTAGTCCTTAATATGAGAGAGTGACTGCGCAAGCGCCGCATTGGCATACTTAAAGTCGGTAAGCCACACGTCGACCAAATCGCCGAGCGCCGCCACGGCACTCGCACGCTCATAACCGCTCGTGTTGTAGACGATTGGAATGACCAGTCCGCGCTCCCGAGCTGCGGCAATCGCGGCCGGCAGCAGGTGAGCATAATGCGTCGCCGTCACCAGATTGATGTTATTGGCACCTTGGTCCTGCAGCTCCAGCATAATCTCGACCAGGCGCTCGGGCGAAATCTCAAGCCCAAAATTGCCCGTCGAGATCTCGTGGTTCTGGCAATAGATACATTTGAGCGAACAGCCGCTAAAGAAAATCGTACCCGAGCCGGCCTCGCCCGAAATGGGCGGCTCCTCCCACATATGGAGCGCCGCGCGGGCCACCTTGAGCGTGTCATCGGCACCGCATACGCCGTGCGCACCCTCGTCGCGCACCGCACCGCAACGGCGCGGACACAAATGGCAGGCGGGCGAAAAAAGTTCGGTCAACGGCGTCGACATAAAAACATGCTCCAAAACAACGATTCAGCAGCTCAAACGTAAAGGGACCAACCGCACAGACGGCTCGAGCCCAAGGCGCCGTAATCGTCCGACACGATTTTTGTAATGTCAAGACTGGAATCGATAAAGTGCCGCTTTATGATGTAGGTATTCCGCCCCCCGCGGAGCAACTGGGTGAACCGTCGCGTTTATTTAGGGAGCCCACACAGTCGTACCTAGTACAGGTATCCTTCGTTGTTAAGGACGCTGGAACAGTCGATGAGGGCACCCACCTGTTTTAGGTGGGTTCATTTTCGTAACGTGGGGGGTGGTTTTTATTTGCCGAAAACCACCATTACAGCCCATATGGATCCCCGCCGGTATCCCGACAATCCATCGACAACATCCCAATATCTGGTAAGCGCGTGATTATCGCTGCGTGCAATTCCATGCACCCCCCTTGGTCGAGTATCATGGTTCGGCTATGCCCTTTGCGCTTAGCAACCTTTGACCTTTTCCTTCGACGCTTGGCGGTTTTTAGATTCATGGCTTCATCCCCGAGCTACATACCGTATCTATGCGTGGCAGCGGCGGCCTTTATCACGACCTTCCTCACGGTGCCCCTGGTCAAGCGCTTGGCAATTAAGCTCGACGCCGTCGACTATCCTTCTAAGCGCCGCATTAACACCAAGCCCATCCCGCGTTTGGGCGGAACGGCGGTGTTTTTGGGCCTGGTCGTTGCCTGTATTGTGCAAATCCTAGGCACCTGGTACCTGGGTTGGCCGCCCGTTTTGGTGCCCCACCCCCGTCTGCACATCAGCTACCCCATACTTGCGCTTTCTTTTACCGTCATCTTTGCGACCGGCGCTATCGACGACGTCTTCCAGCTCAAGCCCAAGCAAAAGCTAGCCGGACAGGTCCTCGCCGCGCTTATCGCCTGTATCGGCGGCCTGCGGATCGGCGTCATCGTCAACCCGTTTGCCCCCGGCGAAATCATGCTCGGATGGCTCGCCTACCCCATCACCGTGATCTATCTGGTGGCATTCACCAACATCATTAACCTCATCGACGGCCTCGACGGCTTGGCCACGGGCATCTGCGGCATCGCGTCGTTCACCATGTTTTCGATGGCCGTTCTCTCGGGCCGCATCGACGCCGCCGCGCTCTCCATTGCGCTCTTTGGCGCCTGTCTGGCCTTTTTGCGCTACAACTTCAACCCCGCAAGCATCTTCTTGGGCGACTCGGGGTCGCTGCTTCTGGGCTTTGCGCTGGGCTCCATCTCGCTGCTCAACGTGAGCCGCACCGCCGCGCTCACCTCGCTCATCATCCCGCTCATCGTGGCCGGCGTGCCCATCATCGATACGTTTAGCGCCATCGTGCGCCGCAAGCGCGCCCACATTAGCATTGGGCAGGCCGACAAGGGCCACATCCACCACCGCCTCATTCAAGAGGGTTACAACCAAAAGCAGGCCGTACTACTCATCTATGCCTGGTGCATCATGCTTTCGGCCGGCGCCGCCGCGATTAACCAGGTCGAAGTGCCCATGCGTGTGCTCATCTTTACCGTGCTCGCCATTGGCTCGGCGGCCTTTGCCAAGCACCTGCACCTGTTTGAACCCGTGCTACGCCACCATTACAACAAGCGCACGCATGAGGACGAGCTCGTCACCCCCGACGACCCCGCCTTTAAGCAGGAGGAGCAGGCAGCCGAGGAGCGCAAAGAAGAGCGCCACCACAAGCTCTAGGGCAAGCTGCCGAGAATGTGCCAAGGCACCGTTAGCCAAGCGCGGCCGCGCCGCACCCATCGCACATGCCGCACCACGCGCGTCCCTCTCCCGCCCCTCGCCTACTTACGCACCGCCTCTCTAATAAACACGCTATCATCTTGACCCATGAACATACGTTAGGAGCAATCATGCCAAACGAGAACAGCTACGAAGTCGCGCTGCAAAAGAGCAACGCCATTCGCGAGGGCCTGGCCAAGACGCCCGAGAAGTTCACCATGCTCACCGGCGACCGCCCCACCGGCCGTCTGCACCTGGGCCACTACTTCGGTACCCTCAAGGGCCGCGTGGAGCTACAGAACATGGGTGCAAAGACCAACGTGCTCATCGCCGACTATCAGGTCATCACCGACCGCGACACCACCGAGCACATCCAGGACAACGTGTACAACATGGTCATGGACTACCTTGCCTGCGGCATTGACCCCAACAAGACCATGATCTACGCGCACTCCGCCGTGGCCGCCGCCAACCAGCTCATGCTGCCGTTCCTGTCGCTGGTCTCCGAGGCCGAGCTGGCGCGCAACCCCACCGTCAAGGCCGAGATGGAGGCCTCGGGCCACGAGCTCACCGGCCTTCTGCTCACCTACCCGGTGCATCAGGCCTGCGACATCCTGTTCTGCAAGGGCAACGTCGTGCCCGTCGGCCGCGACCAGCTGCCGCACATCGAGCTCACCCGCACCATCGCCCGCCGCTTTAACAACCGCTACGGCAAGGTGTTCCCCGAGGTCGACGCGCTGCTGTCCGAGACCCCGCTGCTGCCGGGCCTGGACGGTCGCAAGATGAGCAAGAGCTACGGCAACGCCATCAACATCTCGATGACCGCCGAGGAAACGGCCAAACGCATCAAGAAGAGCCAGACCGACTCCGAGCGCATGATCACGTTCGATCCCGAGAACCGCCCCGGCGTGTCTGGCCTGCTTTCAACAGCCGCCATCTGCACCGGCCGTTCCGAAGTCGAGATTGCCGAGGAGATTGGCATGGGCGGCTCCGGCCAGCTCAAGAAGTACGTGACCGAGGCCGTCAACGAGTACTTCGCACCTATCCGCGAGCGTCGCCAGCGCTACGAGAACGATCTGGACTATGTGAAGGACGTCCTGCATGAGGGCAACCGTCGCGCCAATGAGATCGCCGAGCAGACCCTGGCCGAGGTTCAGGACGCCATGGGCATGGTGTACTAGACCGATTTGTTGGCTTGAGCTTTCGATTGCTTTAGGGCGGGCGCTACGGCGTCCGCCTTTTTTGGAGCCGGACCGCTTCAGCTCCATCCATCACACTCTCCCGACAAACAGGAACAGGCCCGCCGGCAGTTAGCTGCCAGCGGGCCTGTTCCCGAAGTACACCGTTGAATCGCACAGAGGGGAGGGATGCGAATCAAACTCAACAGGGCAGGCTTTTTCATCGCCTATTGCCTGCTCCGTTGCTGAAACCAATATAGTTCACCGTGGCTTACTTTCTAGCGTCAAACTACCCCAACACACCTTCTCCATAAGTTAGCCCAGGTAAACCTGCAACGGAAAGCCACCACAAAGGGGACAGGCGCCTTTGTGGTGGCTTTGACCACGGCAGAGCTGTTAGAGTCCAGCAGGCCAACGACAGGCGGCCAGATCAACATGCATGGGATCGGCAAACGTCACGCCCTCCCCCATTAAGAGCTCGCGCTGAGCATCGGGGCCGCCAAAGGCAAAGCCCTCACAGATACGGCCGTCGGCAAACACCACGCGATGACAGGGAATTTGGCCAGGGCGCGGATTACTATGAAGGGCATACCCCACGTACCGCGCACTTCGTGGACGACCGGCAAGCAGTGCCACCTGACCATACGTGGCGACCATCCCCTCGGGGATCTGCTCGACCACCTCGTACACCCGATCAAAAAAGCCCTCAGACGCCATTGCTCGCTCCCTTCCACCCGGAAAAGCATAAACCATCACAAAGGGGACAGGCACCTTTGTGATGGTTTATGGCAGGTCGGTTAGTTGGCGGGCTGGAAGAAGGCTACTGCCACGGCGCCGGGGCCAACGTGGGTTCCGATGGTGGCGCCGATGGTGTGAACGGGCAGTTCGCCCTCGGTGTGACCAGCCCACAGTGCCGCGCTGTCCTCGATATACTTCTTGAGCACCGCATCCGAAAGACCCGTATAGCCGAGCGCCAGCGGCATGGAAAAGTCGATGCCGCCCGCCTTTTCGACCTTTTGGTTCAGCAGGTTGCGGCCGTTCTTGGAACCGCGCGCCTTGCCCAGCTGCACGATCAGACCGTCCTCGACAGCCACCACGGGCTTCACGTTGAGCAGCGTGCCCACGGCGCCGGCCGCAGCAGACAGACGACCGCCGCGCACCAGGTACTCCAGCGTCTCGAGCAGGCCGATAACCACCACACGGTCGCGCACGGCCTCGACAGCCGCCGCGATCTGAGATGCACTGCGGCCCTCGTCCACCAAGCGCAGCGCATACTCGACCAGGACGCGCTCGCCCAGGGTGACGTTGTTGCTGTCTACCACGAACACGTCGCCACCTGGCGCCTCGGCAAGTGCGGTACGGGCACTCTGATTGGTGCCTGATAGCTTATCGCCCACGGTAATAATCACAGCCTCATCGCCGGCTTCACGAACCTTGGCAATCGCCTGCGAAAACGCGTACGGGTTGACCTGGCCGGTCTTGGGCAGCTCATCGCGCTCCACGAGCATCTCGTAAAAGCGTTGGTGATCGATATCGATGCCATCCATGTACACATCGGTGCCAAAGGTGACGGACAGCGGCAAAACGGCCAGTGCCGGGTGCTCGGCCGGCGACATATCGCTTGCGGAATCGGTAATAATGCGGACGGACATAGCGAATCCTTTCTTGCGCAGGTCCCGCGCAGGGAATTTTGACAGCAAGGCCCCGGCACGGTATACGCACTCAAACAGGACTATGCAGTTGTTAATTGGAAGCAAAAGCCTTGGCGGCCCTACAGCTCGCGCAGGGTGTTGAGAATCGTGCGCAGCGACGCATACATCTGCTCGCGCTGCTCCACACCCATAGCCTTACCGGTGGTATCGAGCACTTCGTGGATGATGCGGTCGGCCTCGCTCATGCTCTCGCCACCCAGAGCGGTCAGGCGCACCGGAGCACGATACTTAACGGCGGCATCGCCCGAATCGTCGACCTCGACGTAGCCGCCCTCCTCCAGATGCGCGAGCGTACGCGAGACGGCGGCGCGGGTCACGCCTGCCATGCGAGCCAGGTCAGCACCAGTCAGGCCGTCCTTGCTGCGCTCAAGATAGTAAAGGCACATAACGTCGGAGCCCTTGAGGCCCAGCCTTGCGCCCTCGGATGTCTTAATGCGCTGAATCTCCTTGTAGAGCCCGCTGATCAGTCCGACAAAGTCCTCGAAACGTGTCTCGTCGTTCTGCTGCATGAGAGACGACCGCCTTTCGCTTGCATAATGCTTATGGGTAAACATCTTAACCGTACCCAGCGGCCGCCAGCCCTGCACGACCTATTTGTTGACCCATCAACATAAAAACCACCACAAAGGACAGGTACCTTTGTGGTGGTTTTGGGCATCAATAGGTTCTAGGCGCCGCTACAGGTCCACACAGGGATTGTCGCGGGTCACAAGCGTCTTAACGACAACCGTCGCCCCCAAATACCGCTCGAGCAGATCGGCAAGACGGTCGATGGCGGCCTGGCAGTCCTCCATTCGCTCGGGCTCCACGCACTCAATCGCCAGGAACGCGTCGGTCGAATCGTCGGACAGGGCCGTTCGAACGCCGTCGCGCCAGTTCCAGCAGCGGCACACGGCGCCCGCATCATCGATGTAGGCGAGCTCGCCGGGAAGCGTCGGGTCACCTGTCTCCTCGCCAAGCGGCAGAAACGCATCGCCACCGTCGGTCACCGCCAACCGCAGATCGCCCTCAATAGCATGTAGGTCCTCGCCTCCCACGGGCAGCGCATAGGTCAGCGACACCGTGTTGTAGATGTCCACCGCGGGCGTAATGTGGCCCACAGGCTTGCCCTTAAGCACGCGCTTGAGCAAGTTCTCGATCGAGCAGCGGGCGCCCTTTTTAGTCTTGAACAGACGGTACGCGTCGCGCCATGCCTTGACCGGCGCGTTCTCGCTGATGGTATCGCTAGTCAGGTGGCGCTCCGCATCGATGTTGGCGCGGTCAAGCAGCGCGGCGATCGCATCCACGTCCTCCTGGGGAATCTGAGCCGCGGGCTTCATGCCCTTTACGACCACAACGCCGATAGCCGCCTGCGGAAATAGTTCCCAGAATGAATCCTCGGCAATAAAGCTCTTCATACGCTCTCCCTTCATTGTGCGCACCCGAGTGAGGGCGCCTAAACAAAAAGCGCCCTTACAACGGCCACCTTCAAAGTCCTACGGTGCCGCCACAAGAGCGCTTACGCTGTCCCCATCCGGAGAAGGGGACGATATGTCAGGCGTATTGTAACCCGAGCCATCCACGCGAGCAAAACCACCACAAAGGCGCCTGTCCCCTTTGTGGTGGATATGGACTCACAGCGAAGCTAGTGGCGAAGTCCCAGCAGCCCGCGGCCGCGATGACGGGCGTCGGCGTGTACTTGAGCGTGCGGACCGGCGGCCTTGACGGACTCGGGCAGGTGCGAGTACTTCTTCTCGAAGTTCTCCTCGAACATCACCGCCAGGTTGTGCGCTGCCTCGTCGTAGCGCGCGGTGCTCTGCCAGTACTGGCGCGGCACCAGAATGCCGTCGGGCACACCGTGGCACGTGGTGGGAATGTCGACGTTAAAAATATCGTCGTGCAAGAACTCGCTGTCCTCGATGGTACCGTCGAGGGCGCGGGCCACCAGGGCGCGCGTGTAGGCAAGCTCGATGCGATGACCCACGCCGTAGCCGCCGCCGATCCAGCCGGTGTTGACCAGGTACACACGCGTGCGGCCGTCGGCAATGCGCTCGCCGAGCATCTTGGCGTAAACCATGGGGTCGAGTGGCATAAACGGCTCGCCGAACAGCGAAGAGAACGTGGGCGTGGGCTCGGTGACGCCGACCTCGGTGCCGGGGATCTTGGCGGTGAAGCCCGTCACAAAGTGGTACATGGCGACATCGGCCGTCAGGCGTGAGATGGGCGGCAACACACCAAAGGCGTCGCAGGTCAAAAACAGCACGACGCTCGGAGTGGTGCCCATGCCCTTGGTCCACGCGTTGGGGATATGCTCAACGGGATAGGCCACGCGCGTGTTATGCGTGATCGAGACGTCATCGTAGTTGGGCTTGCGATTCTCGTCGAGCACCACGTTTTCGCAAATGGCGCCAAAACGGACGGCGTTGAAGATCTCAGGCTCGTGGAACGCGTCCAGGCCCTCGCACTTGGCGTAGCAGCCGCCCTCGATGTTAAAGATGCCCATATCGGACCAACCGTGCTCGTCGTCGCCGATCAGCAGGCGCGTGGGGTTGGCCGAAAGCGTGGTCTTGCCGGTGCCCGACAGGCCAAAGAACACGGCGGTCTCATGCGTGACGGGATCCATGCTAGCCGAGCAGTGCATGGGCAGCACGTCGTCCTCGACGGGCAGCAAATAATTCATAACGCTAAAGATCGACTTTTTAATCTCGCCGGAGTAGCCGGTGCCGGCGACCAGAATCACGCGTTCCTGGAAATTGATGACCACGGCGGCGCTGGAGTTGAGGCCCTTGATGGCAGGGTCGCACTGGTAACCGGGCGCTGCGAGCACGCAGAAGTCGGGCTCGCCGGTGCGCGCGATTTCGCGGGCGAGCGGGCGGGCGAGCATCTGCTTAATAAAGAGTGCCTGGCTGGCACGCTCGCAGGCAACGAGCAGGCGACGCGTGTGGTTGCGGTCGGCGCCCGCCATGCCGCGGGTGACGAACACGTCGCGCTCGTTGAGATAGTCGACGATGCCGGCCTTGATGGCCTCATAGCTCTCGACGGACAGCGGGCGGTTGACGGCGCCCCAGGCAATTTTGTCGTGGACATCGGGGGTGTCGACGATAAAGCGGTCATTGGGGGAACGGCCGGTACGCTCCCCCGTCTCGATCACCAGCGCGCCGTTGGATGCCATGCGGCCTTCTTCGCGGCGGATAGCGTGCTCGACGAGCTCCGCGGCGGGTAGATCGACCAGCAGACGGGGCTGATTCTCGGCGGGATCTTCGACCAGCGTAATACCAAAGTTGGACAAAACATCTGCAGGGGTAACACCAGGCATGGGGCCTCCTTTAAAAACGCGACACGTGGACGCGACGCGCACTTTACTCACGTAAAGCTCGTTGTACCCGATATGCAAAAACGTTTTTGCGGCAACGGCGAAGCGCCCGCCCAACGGTCAAAAATCGCACGCAAGCGGCCTAGTCATTGGAGACGTTCTTGAACAGGCAACATTCAAGGAGTGTCCCCGAATGCCGGCACTTAGGGACGTTCCCAAAGTGCCGGCACATAAGGAACGTCCCTAAGTGCCGACTATAGTGGCAGGCCTTGTCCGAGCATGGCGATGGCGCTCATGAGGACCAGCATGCCGGCGGCGTAGGGCAGCACGGCGCTCAGGAGTTCGGCGTCCTTGCCGCGCACGCGTACGGCGGCAAGACCAATGGCGAGCGTCTGCGGCGAAATCATCTTACCGGCAGCAACGCCAAGCGCATTCAGCGCGACCATCCAGTAGTCGCTCACACCCAGCGCTGTAGCAGCCTGGCTCTGGATGGGGCCAAACAGCATGCCTGAGGACGTGCCCGAACCGGTCACGAACGCACCGACGGCGCCGATCCACGGAGCCAGAATCGGGTACAGGCCGCCAGCGACCGCAATGCAAAACGCGCTGATCGAAGAAATCATGCCCGCATAGCCCATCACCTTGGCGCAACCCAGCACCGAAAGCATGGTAATGACTGTCGGCATCATCTGCTTGACGGTCGCGGCCAGCACCTCACCCATCAAGCGCGGCGAAGCGCCCTGAATGGCACCGCCGACAAACGCAGCCAGGAAAATCCAAACACCCGGCGTGTTGATCCACGAAAACGTAAGCGTGCCGGGGTTCTCGCCGCAATACACCTGCACGTGACTCGCAAACGGCGCGAGCGCGGCGTGCACGACGGGCACCAGGTTGGAGGTACCCAACAGCAGCACAAAAATCAGGATGAAGCACGACCAGGCAGAAAGCGCCGACTTAGCGGTGAGCTGTTCGCCGGCCTCGATATTCATGTGAAAGCGTGCGTCCAGATGCCCCGACTTCTCGGCACGCATAGCAAGCGCAGCTGTCAGCCCGAGCGAAACGATAGAACCGACGACGACGGCAAGCTCGGGACCCACAAACCTAGCAACGACCAGAGCCGCACCGGCAAAGGACACGCCGGAGAGCACGGCGATGCCCGCCGCGCCACGTAGGCGCTCGGCAACGCCTGCAACGTTGCCCTGGTCCTCGGCAACACGACCAGCAACCAGTACGATAAACAGCGGCATCATCACAAAGAAAGGCGCCAACTGCACCAGCTGAACGGTCGCCAGGTGCAGGGAATCCAGACCCACCAAGTCGGCAACGGACACCGTGGGGATGCCGATGGAGCCGTAGGGTGTGGGTACGCCGTTGGCCAGCAGGCAGATGAGCACGGCGGGCACGGCCTCAAAACCCAGGCCCGCGAGCATGCCGGCAGGAATGGCGACGGCAGTGCCAAAACCGGCCATGCCCTCCATAAAACCACCGAAGCACCAGGCCACGAGCAGCGCCAGCAGACGGCGGTCGCTGCTGATGGAGGTGATCATGCTGCCGATCACGTCCATGGCGCCCGTGCGAACGCACAGGTTATACGTGAATACCGCGGCGATGATCACCAGGACGATGGGCCACAGAGCCATCAAAAAGCCTTCAAGCGAGGCGGTCGCGATCTGCGCTGCCGGCAGGTGCCACCATGCGAAGGCAAGCACGCACGAAAGGACAAACGATCCGATAGCGGCCTTCCAAGCTGGCCATTTAAAGCACAGCAGCATCACGACCAGCCAAATAATCGGCACAAGAGCCAGTAAGAATGCGGCGACGTCCATAGGTAGAAGCTCCTTGGTGCCGCGTGGGCGGCATCGGGGGGGTGTCACAAAACTTCAACAGGATACCGCACACTTACCGACAAATTACAGCCGCCTGCCGAAAATATTGAACAATCCGTTCAAAAACACGAGCGAACACCGTCGCGTCTATACTAGAGCGCAGCAATAGAAAGGACCCCGCTTTGAGCATCACGCCCCTCGATAGCATTCGCCGCGCCATCGCCCGCCGCAATGGCGTCGCCG
>NZ_QSRV01000014.1:0-40567 GCF_003437235.1 Collinsella sp. TF07-1 | reverse complement strand
CCACCCCCCGCCGCAATGGCGTCGCCGCCCCCGCCGTAGCGGGCAGCGGCACCGCAAGGGCCCAGGGCGGACGCATCGAGAATGGCCTGTTCCCCGCCTCCCACACGGCCGAAGAGCTCGCGCGCATCCAGGAGCTGAGCCAGCGCAACGCCGGCGGCCCCGACAGCAGCCAGGCCACGCGCCGTCGCCGGCGCGAACGCGATCGGGAGCCCGGCCCCGTCCGCCGCATGGTCAACGCTTGGTGGAACCGTCTGCTCGGTGCCGTCTACGGCGGCGGCTTCTCCATGCAGGAAGCGGAATACGAGGAGCACGCCACCAGTCGCGACTATCTTTGGAACACCCTCGGCACCGCCGTGTGGGGCTTGGCATTTCCGCTGCTCACCATCGTGTCTACGCAGCTCGTGGGCGCCGAAGAAGCAGGCAAATTCTCCATCGCCTTTGTCACCGGCACGCTCATCATGATCGCGTGCAACTACGGCGTGCGCAATTTCCAGGTCTCGGACATCGACGAAAAGACGTCCTTTGCCTCCTACCAGCTCAACCGCTGGCTTTGTGGAGCGCTCGCGCTGGCATGCGGCCTGGTATACAGCAGCGCCCGCGGCTACGATGCGCAGATGGCCACGATCGGCCTGGGCGTCTACCTCTATAAGGTGATCGACGGCATCGCCGACGTGTACGAGGGCCGCCTGCAGCAGGCCGACAAGCTCTATTTGGCAGGCATGAGCCAAACGCTGCGTTCCGCCGGCGTCATCGCGGTCTTTAGCGTGGCACTGTTCCTCACGCGCAGCATGCCCATCGCGGCCATGGCCATGGGCATCGCCGCGATTGCCTCGCTCGTACTGGTCACCGCCCCGCTCGCCCTGCTCGAAACCGAAAAATCACGCCGCATGAGTCTGCGCGAGGCTGGCCACCTGTTTGTCCAGTGCGCCCCGCTCTTTGGTGCGCTGTTCCTGTTCAACCTTATCGAGAGCATGCCCAAGTTTGTGATGGAGGGCACGCTGGCATACAAATATCAGCTGTACTTTAATGCACTGTTTTTTCCGGCGCAGGCCATTTTGTTGAGCATTGGATTTATCTATAAACCGCAGCTCCTGCGCTTGTCGAGCATTTGGGCTAATCCTCGCAAGCGTCGTCGCTTTGACCTGATTATTGTTGCCGTTATGGCGCTGATCGTGGTCATCACCGGCGTGTGCGCCGCATTTATGGCAGGTCCCGGTATTCCCCTCATGAGCTTTATGTACGGCCTCAGCTTTGAACGCTACCGTACGCTGGCGCTGCTGATGGTCGTCGCCGGCGGCGTAACCGCGGCCATCGATTTTATCTACGCCATTATCACGGTGCTGCGCCACGCTGGAGACGTCACCAAGATCTACCTGATCTGCTTCGCCGTAAGCGTGGTGCTGCCGGTGATCCTGATTAAGCTACTGGGTCTGATGGGCGCTGTGGTGAGCTACCTAGCCATCATGGCCCTACTCCTGGTGCTGTTGATTGTCGAATACGCCCACATTCGCCAGCGCATAGAACGCGACCGCAACCCGTACGGCGCCTAATTCGAATCAATTTGAAGAAAAGAAACGTCGATGTTTTGGCACCGACAGACACTATGACCCAATCCAGGGGCACGGAAACGACAGGAGCCCCCGCTCGTGACCGCGGGTCGGGGCTGCGACAATGTTGTTGAAGTGCCAGAGGCGCAGCCGCGCCGCAACGAGGTTGGGAGGCTCCCGTGCCTAGATATTCTACCGCCTTCGGAATGGACGTACACCTCAGGTCCACCACCGTCTGCGCGCTCGACGCGGAGACGGGCGAGGCCGTGACGAGGAGGTTCCGCGGCAACCCCTGGGGCGAGGTCGCGGAGTGGATGTCGGGCTTCCCCGGCCCGTCGCTCGCCGCCTACGAGAGCGGCTACCTCGGCTTCGCCCCGCAAAGGGAGCTCTCCGGGCTCGGCGTCGACTGCGTCGTCGCGGCCGTCTCCAAGGTCCCGAGGTCGGCTGCCGACCTCTCGTCCAAGAACGACCGCAACGACGCGGCCAGGATGGCCAAGGCGATACTGTCGCACGACGTCACCCCGGTATGGGTGCCGTCCCCCGAGATCGAGGGGCTCAGGGACCTCGCCGCCGCCCACGACGCGGCGACCGCGAGGCTCGCGGCGGCGAAGCAGCGGCTCCTGGCGTTCCTAGCCCGCCGCGGCTATGTCTACGGCGGCACGACGCCGGCCGGCAACCCCCGGAAGTACTGGACGTACGGCTTCCTCAGGTGGCTCGACGGCATACACCCCGCCGACGACGGAGGCATCCGGGCGCTTGCGGCGCTGAGGAACGAGGTCGAGGCGGCCGACGAGACGAGGGAGGCCCTCCTCGCCGAATACAGGGCCGCCGTCGCGGCGGGCCCCCTCTCGGCCGAGGTCGAGGCGCTCCAGTCGATCAAGGGGTGCGGGTTCGCGCTCGCCGCCGCCTTCGCGTCCGAGGTCGGCGACTTCTCGAGGTTCCGCTCCGGCAGGCAGGTGACGGCCTACTTCGGCCTCGCCCCGAAGCAGAGGTCGAGCGCGGACTCCGTGCGCCTCGGCGGAATCAGCGGGGCCGGCAACGCGCTCGTCAGGAAGCTGGCTGTTGAGGGTTCATGGTGCTACGCCGCGGCGCGGCACCAGCCGAAGCTCATGCCGAGGGACACGGGCGTGCCCCTCGAGATAAGGATGCACGGGAGGAAGGGGTCCGAGAGGCTCCTGCGCCGCCGCGAGGAGATGATCGCCCGCGGGATGCCGCAGGCGAAGGCGAACGCGGCCACCGCGGCCGAGCTCGTGAGGTGGCTGTGGGCCCTCGGCACGATGTGCCGGGAGGGCGCGGAATAGACATAAGCCCCCGTCCCGGCGAGCCGGGCAGCCTTCGGGGACACCCCCGTTCTCGCTGTGCGCGCGGCGGCCGCCGCATGCGCGAAGACAGACTAGGGGAACCCCGCCGAAGGAGAGGATTGCGGGCCGCCGGAGCGGTATCCGCGGATATGAGACTGAGCCGAAGGCGTCGATGACATGCCGGGGGCGGACCGGGACGGGTTTAACGGCAGGCCCCGCCGACCGATTGCAAGCGGTCGGCGGGGCCATTGTGGCCCTTGACAGTGGATTGGGTCATATGAGCGAGCAGTCTCAAAGTGCCCCAGGTTGGCGCGAAAGAGGAGCGACGCGTACTTCCGTACGCGAACGACGGTTTGAGCGACAAGATGGGGTGCTTCGGGGCTGCGCAGCATCAACGTGGCCGCCGTTCGGTAGAACGGCGGAACAAAGTTATTCCCCGGGGCGAATATTCGCGTAGAACTCCGCCCCATCATCGAGCCGCAGGATGCCCACGCGACCGAACTCGGAGCCGGTGGCGGCAGCGCAGTCGATGTCGATGCGATCGGGCACACCGGCGGCATCCTCGCCGCCCAGGCGCACGATCTGCCCGCGGCCCGACTCCTCATCGAGCCCCGCAAGACCACCGACCTCGCAATAACGCCCGAGCGACACCGTTGGCGTGTGACCGCTCACCACGACCGGACCCTTGCCCCCGGCAGAAAGCAGCCCGGTCGGCGCATCCCAATAGCCGTGACGAATCCACAGCAGGTCATCGGCCGACTGCACCGCGAGCATCTGCTGCAGCAGCTCGCGATCGGCACCCACCGCTCCAACGCCATCGGCACAATCGACGCCATGCTCAAGCAAAAACGCGCGCGCCGCCTTCATCTCGATTCCAGCATGTACCAGCAGATACGGGCGCTCCTCGGTCTCGGCCACCGCGTAGAGCGGCAGCGCGGCCATCCATCGCACGAGCTCCTCGTATGCGTCAAATTCCATGTCGTTGAGCTGCTCGCGCGTCGTCCAGCCACCGTTGATATCCCAGGTCTCGGCATCGAGCGGATCCTGGCCAATGATGGCATCGAGCATGATCTGCTCGTGATTGCCCTTGAGCACGAGGGCGTTGGGCAGCGAGCGCACGAGCTTAATAACGCCGACCGGATCGGGCCCGCGATCGATCATGTCGCCCAGCACGTACAGCGTGTCGTCGGACGCCAGCGAAATCTTAGACAGGGCCTCGTCAAGCGCACGCACGTGCCCGTGAGCATCAGATGTCACATAGATCGCCATGGTACGCCTCTCCTTGCATTGCGGCCAAAGCCCGGCGCCGCAACTAAAACTTCAAGTTGAACTTAAACGTTACCCATTGTACTCCGTTGCAATAAAGCTGGAAAGGGTTTCCGAGCAGAGGCAAAGACGGCAGCCGTCTATGACGATATCGCGCACGCCCGCAATCCAACCCCATAAACCCACCATCTTTGGGTACAAATAACCGCAGACAACTAACCGTGCCACGCCAACCACCCAGGAGCGGACACCATCCATGAACCAGATCCTTCTTTTTATCGGCCTCGTCATCATTTTGTGCCTGACCATCAAACCCATCGGCAAAAAGCTCCCCTTCCCCACCCTGCTTATCTTTATCGCGCTCGGCATGCTGTTGGGCGTCAACGGCCCGGCGCATATCGACTTTAGCGACTACGCACTCACCGAAACCGTCTGCAGCACGGCGCTATTGTTCATCATGTTCTACGGCGGCTTTAACACCAACATAGACCGCGCCAAGCCCGTCGCCGCGCCGGCGGTGCTGCTGAGCACGCTCGGCGTCGTCATCACCGCAGGCATCACCGGCGTGTTCGCCCACTTTGTGCTGGGCTTCGACTGGATCGGCGGCCTGCTGCTGGGCTCGGTCGTGGCGTCGACCGACGCGGCGAGCGTCTTTAGCGTGCTGCGCGAGCACAACCTGTCGCTAAAGGGCGGCACCGACTCGCTGCTCGAGGTCGAATCGGGCTCCAACGACCCCGTCGCCTACATGCTCACCGCGGTACTCGCCACCCTCGCGGCGGGTGGCAACATCGACATTCCCGTGCTGCTGGCCAAGCAGATCATCCTGGGCGTGGGGCTGGGCCTTGCCATCGGCTGGATATCCAGCCGCCTGATTGAGCGCGCACACGCAACGGCCGAGGGCGCGCAGACTATCTTTTTGTTCGCCGTGGCGATCGTCGTCTACGCACTGCCGAGCTACCTGGGCGGCAACGGCTTTTTGGCCGTATACCTGGCAGGCATTGTGCTGGGCGCGAGCGACATCACCGGCAAGGTCGAGATGGCGCACTTCTTTGACACCCTTACCGAGATGGCCGAGATGACGATCTTCTTCTTGCTCGGCCTGCTCGTCACGCCCGCGCGCCTGCCGCAAATGCTGCTACCCGGCCTTGCGCTCATGGCGTTTATGCTCTTTGCGAGCCGCCCCATCGCCGTCGGTCTGCTGCTGGCGCCCTTTAAGACGAGCCCTCGCCAGGTTGCGCTCGTAAGCTGGGCGGGCTTGCGCGGCGCGGCTTCGGTCGTCTTTAGCCTCTTTGCTGTGGTGGCCGGCGTTCCCGGCGGACACGACCTATTTGACCTGGTGTTTGTGATTGCCGTATCGAGCATTGTGGTGCAGGGTTCGCTACTGCCGGCGGTGGCGAAGAAACTCGATATGATCGATGCGGCCGGCGACGTGCGCCGCACCTTTAACGACTACCGCGACGAGGACGGCATGTCGTTTGTAAAGCTCAAGGTGGGCGCTGGCCATCCGTTTGCCGGGCGCTCGCTCGCCGATATTGGCAGCGCGACGGACATGCTCGTGGTCTTGGTGCTGCGCGACGGGGCGCACCCGGTACTGCCCAACGGCGATACCGTCATCGAGGAAGGCGACCTTCTGGTGATGGCAGCCCCAACGTTCGAAGAGCGTGCCGAGGTTACGCTGCGCGAGGTCACCGTGACGCTCCACGGTCGCCTGGCCGGTCAGCGCCTGCGCGACGTGCCGCAGGGCAAGCACCCGTTTATCGTGGTGATGCTCAAGCGCGAAGGCCAAACGATCATCCCCGATGGCAACACCCTAATATACGCCGGCGACGAAGCCGTCATCGCCACGCTGGCGTCATAGGGGCCAGAGGCACAGCTACCCCAGCCCCTCCTTGTATTCCTATACCCGCAGGTAGATTGACGAACATGTGTTTGCTTATTATAATTTCTACTTGAATAGACTCCTCGTCTCGTGGTATAAAAGGGTTGGTACCCTCGAATAGAGGGACCTCCAAGAGCCGGGGGCTTCCCCCCGGCATTTTTTTTGCGTAATTGGAGGTCACCTCATGACGGAACTGTCGATCTTTATCGACGAATCTGGTGACGCGGGTCCCGTATCTCGCTACTACATCGTTACCCTTGTTTTTCATGAGCAGGCAATAGAGCTAAATGCAAATATCGCCGCATACGAGCGCAACGTTAAAGACTGCGAGCTCGATATTATGCCATTTCATTTTGGGCCTCTTCTCACTGGTCACGATGATTATCAATGGGTCAACATTCGCAACAGAAAGAAACAGCTCAGCCTATTCCGCCAGTTTGTAGACCGCTCCCCCATCACCTATCAGCCCTTCATCTACGATAAGAAACAGGGCCTTTACGAACCGCAAAAGCTCTCCGCAAAGATCGAGCGCGACGTAACAATATTTCTCAGAGATCACTTGGCGTATATACAGAGCTTTGACCACGTTAAGATCTACTACGACGGAGGCCAAAGCGTTGTAACGCGAGCACTTCATGGTGCTATCGAGAAGGCCATTTCCCAAAAGGCCACGGTATATCGCGACGCTTCGCCCAAGACATACCGACTCTCCCAGGTCGCCGACTATATTTGCGGAATTGAGCTCACGCTCCTTAAATTCCAGAATGGGACAGCGACCAAAACAGACACGGAATTCTTCGGCTCGATTGCCCCATTCAAAAAGAACTTCGTCAAGAAGCTGAGGAAAAAGAGAATCGAGTGAGCCAGCCGTTCTTATCGCAACCATGGTATAAATGGATTGCGTTCCTTTATGGAGGGCAGTCAAGGGCCGGGGGATCCCCCCGGCATTTTTTATGCGTAACGTTGCCGCAATTCCTACCTAGCCTCTAGGGGAGGTACAGGTAGCTAAAAGACCCCCGTCCCAAATTAGCTACATTGCGGGCAATTTGCGTCTCGCAAAACTAAGTGAGTAGACTTTTGCCGAATCGCCGACCACGTCACCAAAGCACAACTCTGTGACCTGCGGGTTTGTTGAAGCGAATTTGTCGTGTGCTCAGGATTTGCAATAAAGCCTACTCACTTAGCCAGCGTGCAGTCAAAATAGAACTGTCGCGAACTCATTAGACTCCATTGCGACGGCTTATCGTGCATTTTGAGCAGCTGTGGGTGCAGACGCCCGTCCCAAATTAGCTACCCTTGTCACATTCCTAGTCATCGTCAACGGCAAAATCGCGGAGGTCGAGGCCTTCGCGTTCGGCTCGGGCTAGGAGCTCTTGGGGCGACTCGTCCTCGATATCCATTACGTCGAGCATAGCGACTGGAAAGCCCACGCCGGCTGCACTCCCCGCACGGTCGAGTAAACTCTCGCGCAACTGGTCAACATCAACATCGATCTTCATGGTGAAACCCCCTACCGGATCAGGCCCCTACTCAGCAGCGCCGAGCACATTCACGGCTGCAACGAAAGCCGCAGCCTGTTTGTCGTCCATCTGCGTGGCCAAGCGCCCCGCGGGCTCGTCATAGGCAAACTGAACCTTATCGATAAAGCAATCCCAAGCGCGCTCATCCACACGCACAGCGGCCTCGCAATACTGGCTGAGCTTTTTGAGTCCATACCAAAACGCATTCACATGGCGCGCAGGATCCTCGTCCAGCACTCCATCATAGCGCCGTCCGTTAAACTCGCGCATGCGCGCCACGGCAACTTCGAGAGAGTCGCCGCCGTCGGCCGAAGCCTCGTCCACAAGCTCGGGAATCGCAACCTCGCGCCGAACATTATGCCTGGTAACACCATCGTACTCACCCACCAACACGTCTTCGTCAAACCGATCATCGTAGTCGAAATAACTACTGCCGCGGCAAATCCCGTGCAGCGAACCAGCGCCAAAGGCACGGAACAACCCACCGTCGGCAACAACGCGCCTATAGGTCTCAAACGACTTCTTAACCTGAGCGAGCAACTCGGCAAGCTCCCCGGCATCGCACCCCGTCTCGCACGTAATGCAAACAAGCCCCGGCAAAGATACCGGCTCCACCGTGCTCCCTGCAACGCGGGCAGCGCGTTCGGCCCGGTACGCTTGGGCTGCCAAGCGCGCTCGCTGCGCAGCGCCGCGCACGTTAGTCAGCTCGCGCTTCAGTGCTACGTCGCCGGCAACACCACCAGCAAGCTCGTCAACACCCTGCGGTCCGGTCGCGCTCAGCTCGGACTCAAACGTCGCCGTAATCATGCCGGCAAGGTCCGTTGCGTCGGCGGCGCAACGCAGTTGCTCCAACTGCGTGCATAGCAGATCGGCATCCAGGGGCACGGCATCCACAACGCGCACGTCACTCAGGCGCGCCACGCCCCGCAACACCAAAGCCTCCGCGGCATCGTATGCCGCACGAACCCTGTCCGCCGTATTGGCGCGCAGCTTTACCTCGATAAACGCAAGTGTCTGCTCCAGACGGGTCAACAGCTCGGCCTTGTCCTCCATGCGCAAAAAGGCAGCATAGCGGCGCTCCATCTGCAGCGGGCCCACAACACCTGCCTGCTTACGAGCGCGTGCAAGCGCAGCGCCCTCAACACGGCGAACATACCCGTCAACAGCCCGCACGGCAGACTCGCGCGCAGCGTGCTCGGCAGCCTCGACGCCCCTAAGCACGCCCAGCAGCTCGCGGGAGCGCGCATTGCGCACCAACTCCCCGCGATCGTACTGCTCAAGCGCCGTCTGCCGCTTGGCCACCGACTCAAAGCCAAACAGCTCGTCGAGCAGCTCACCAACAGAACGCTCGTCTGCCATGGCAGGCCTCCTTACCCGAACACGCCAACACGCTCGCGGGCCCACGCGTACGCAAGCCCGCACGCCCGCACCCCTACAGATCCAGCGCCTTCTTCGCGGCGTCGACCGGGTCGCCATCCATGTAGAACACCGGGCTCAGTCCCGAGATAATCTCGGACGACACGCTCTGCAGGCCCGCGATGGCGCTCAGCGGCAATATCACGCGCTTGGCGCCGGCGTTTTTGGCCACGCGCATGATGTCCTCGAGCCCGCGGATCTCATCCATAGAGCCCGACATGCGCAAGATTCCCGGAACCGCCAGCGCAGGCATCACTGGGCGGTTGCACGCCGCGGAGCACAGGCCCACAAACTCGGCAAGCGAAACTTCCTCGGACAGGCCCTTGCTCTGCAGGTCGTTATAGAACAGTAGATAATCCTTGGAGCCAATGTGCATGCCCGGCGCCACACGGTTCGCCAGGTTCACAAAGTTGTCGAACGCGGCCTCCAGCGTATCGCGCACCGGCTTGTTAAAGGCCACGCCCTCGTGCTTAAACTTGCACTCGCCGGCAACGGCCTTGTTCTCCAGCTTGTACACGGCAACCTCGCCGCCCTGCGACCTGCCCACGCCAAACACGTGACCGGACAGCAGCGGCCCGTCGGGAATCAGCGTGTCCTCGCTCTGCTCGGGCACGCGTACCACATGCACGTCCTGCGGGTTGTCGGCATCCATATAGCCCAGGTTGACGTCGATAAACTCGACGCCCGCCATAATCTTGAGCTGCTCCTTTACGCGGCGACGGCCCTCGATGGCGTAGTCCAGCAGCCAACGAACGTCGTCCTTGTCCATAGCCTCGTCGGGGAACAGCAGCTTGGCGAGGCCGCTAAAGGACTTGCGCACGGCAATCTCGTCACGCTTGTTAAAGTCGCTGTTAAAGCGGAAATAACGGTCGATATGATGCGTAAAGTCCTTGCGGCGCATCTCCTTGCAAAACTCCGACAGGCAGTCGGTGATCAAGCCGTAATGCCCGGTCAGCAGGCTCGAGCGCATCTTGGGAATCTCCCAGCCCGGCAGGTAATAGTGGATACGGTCGAAGAAGGCCGAATCGTTGTTAAACTCCGGCGGGAACGGGTCAAACAGGTGCGTGGTCTTAAGAACGTTTTGCACGGTGTCGTTGATGTTGCCCTCAAAGACCATGGAGGCATCGGCATTGATCTGGTCGCGGCCACGCGCATAGCTGCCACTCGCCATATAGTCCTTCATGATCTGCACGGCGTTGGTGTCCTTAAAGCGCATGCCGGCGACCTCGTCAAACGTCACGCAATCCCAATGGCCCACCAGGCCCACGCGATCGGCGCGCATGGAGTTCATACGGCCGAACAGGTTGGCCGTGGTGGTCTGCCCGCCCGAAAGCAAGATGGCGTAGGGCGAAACCTCTTTGTAGATATGGCTCTTGCCGGTGCCACGGGGGCCAAGCTCGCACAGGTTGTAGTTGCGCTCGATCAGCGGCACCATACGCTCGATAAAGTGCAGGCGCTCCTTCTCCGAAAGCTCGCTGGGCTCATAGCCGGCAGAGCGCAGCAGCATGTTGAGCCACTCGTCGCGCGAGAAATACTGGCGCTCGTCGATCATGGCCTCCAGGTCCAGGTTGGGCATCTGGATAGGCGTGAGCGACGCCACGCTAAACGGAGAGTCCTCGGGCCCGCGCTTTTTGCGCTTGGCCTTGGAGCGGCGCGGCGCATCGTCGCCAAAGACCTCCATGCCAAACTCGTCTTCCTCTTCCATGGGATGACGGTACTCGATGCTCATAATGCACCAAATACCACCCTGGAGAATCTTGGAATAGTCACGCACGTACTCGGCCGGCATCACAAACGGCTCAATAGTCAGATTGGCAAACGACGCCACGTAGATGTCTTTGTATTCGTCGAGCTTGGCCGTCACCTTATCGATAATGGTAAAGCGACCCAGCTCGCGAATCTTGGACTTGATGCGCTCGGACTCGTCGGGACGCACGTAGTTATCGGTGAGGATCTTGCGGATGCGCTCCAGGCCCTCCGCCACGGCGTCCTCGTCATCGGTTGAGCAGTACATGCCCAGCAGGTACTCCAGCACAAAGGTGGGCACGTTGGCACCACGCTTCATAAGGGCCGTGAGGTCCTTGCGCACGATTTTGCCACCAAAGTGCTCGAGCAGCTTGCCGTCCAGTCCATCCATGTCGTAACCGTCGTCCTCGGGAGCCTCGGCCACGGCCTGGACATAGTCATCGGTCGAGGGCTCGTCCTCGGCAGGCGCCACAGCCTCGACGGGCGCAGCAGCCACGGCCTCTGGGACAGGCACAGCCTCCACCGCGGGCACAGCCTCCACCGGCACATTCACATCAATCGAGGGAACTTCCCACAGATCGTCGTCGTGACTATCAAACATAGGGCACACTCCTAAAAACCAAAGTCAGCAACAGGGGCAAACGAAACAGCGATGGTGTACGTCTCGCGCCAAACGATCTTGCCCGTCTCGCGCTCACGGCAGACCAGATAGTACGGACCCTTGGCCGAGAATCCATCCGCCGCACGCAACGCAAACTTGGCATGCACAACGCGCTTCTGCGAGTTAACAGAAGTCTTGTTGGCATGCGCCTTAACCGTATCGCTCACCTCGTTGCCGCTTGCATCGGTAAACACCAGCTCGTACTCGCACGGCAAGACCTTGCCTTGGGCGGGTTCTTCCTGGATCAAGTTGACCGAGAAGAGCGAGTTGGTCACTCGACGCCCCTCACTCAGTACGCGCAGCGTCGCCGCGCGCGTATCGACAAAGTCCTTGGAACCCGAGCGCGCACGCCAAAATCCGATAACGGGCACGCAAAGCTCCTGCAGGCTCATGCCGCCGTGTACGTAGTTGTTAGTGCCGCCGGGACGCTTAAAGTGCACGTTCTCGCGCGGGGCAAACCCCTCAAAGCCGGCACCCAAACGTCCCATGTCAACATTAACAAACACCCCGCGTGCCTCGTCCGAAAGCCTAGCCACGGCCTCGTTGGGCACCACAAGATGACGCTTGCCGTGCATGACGGGAGCGTCAAGGAAGGGAAGGTCTGGCTTGCCGAGCATCTGGCACTCGTTGAGCTCCCGACGTGTGTAGATAAAGCCGTGATCCGCCGTTATAACAACACGCGCGCCCGGGGCGTCGGTGCACACGCGCCGCGCCAACGCGGCAAGTTCCTCCACGGTATCCGCGCAGGCATCGAAAACGTCATCCTGCGTAGCGGCCTTCTCGCCCGTGGCATCGATCTTGTTGTGGTAGAGATAAACGAGCTTGGAGTCTTTGAGCAGCGCCTTGCGCTCGGTTCCTGCCATGTTGAGGTATGTGCTCGAGCGCAAAGCGCGGGCCGTGGGCTCAACGTGGGTAAGCACGGCCTCGCGCTGCGGAGTCGTCGCAGTGGGCATGCCGTCAGCCAGCACAAACGAGCCATCCGCTGCAAGTTTAAGCGCTTGGTGCGGCATCAGCGCGGGCATACCCACCTCGGTAATGGAGGGAAAGACCGCCTGCATGCTAGAGACCTTGACGTTGCCGCCGCGCTCGCGCTCGAGCAGCGTCGCAACATCGCGGCCAACCTCATAGCGCAGCGCATCGCTCACGATGACGATCGTCGTTTTGGCAGAGCCCACAAAGGTGGGCAGCACGTGCCAGTAGAACTCATCCTGCCGTTCGGGACCCTCGATGTAGCCGCAATCGGCCCACTCCCCTTGCGCAGCCGATGTCCAGCAGGCATTGGCATCGGCCAAGAACCAGTTACTGTAAAGATTCTCCGCCCAGTCCACCACAGCTCGGGCAGGCTCCTCGAGCACATCGCACTCGACGGAACGCGCCCGCAGATACGCGGTGCACACATGGCGATAGGCAGCGTCCATGGCATACCAATCGGACGTGTAGGCATCCCACACCTGCTGGGGCTGCGCCAGATGGAACCCGCCCGCATGCGCCTGCCTAAACGCACACATATCGGCCACAGCGACAAGCAGGTCAAAGTAGCTCTTGACACGGCGGTACCAGCTCAGGTCGCAGCGACGCGACGCAAAAGTGCGCGCGTCCTCAACACGGTCCGCACCCTGAGCAAACGAGCTGAACAGCTGCGAGAGCACGGCCTCATTGACGCACGGGAACACATCAAGCGAGGCTAGCACATCGATCGGCAGAGCCTCAAACCGCGCAAAGAGCCCGCGAGCATCCTCCACCAAACGGCAGATCTCAAATAAATCCTCGCTCGACGCCTGAGCATCAGCAGTCTGGTCCCACGTACGCACTGCCTCAAGGCAATAGGGTCCGTAGGCGGGAGCCACATAGCTTTCGAGTCCCTTGAGCGCTCCCTCGGGAAGCGCGGTGGATGACGCCGTGATGAGCATATGGGATGCCAGCGCAAGCAGCGAATCACGCTCATACAGCGGCCCCTCAAACCCATAGCAACGTACAATGAAGGCAGAGAGGACATCGCGCACGCAGTACTTGTCCACCAACTCGGCCAGCGCTTCGGGGCCCTCGTGCAGCAGCGTGGTCATACAGCCGCGCAGCACAAACGCGGGGCGCGCGTCGCCAAGCTCTTTACCGCCAAAAATCACCGTAAGGGTGCCGAGTTCGATATCGGATGCGCCCGAGGCATGCGGAACACACGCGGCAAACTTAGCGCAACGGGTCTTGGCATCAAAGAACGTCTTGTGCTCGCGCAGGCTCTCGCGCACGGCGTCGATATTCTCGATGCCCAGCTGATCGGCCAAAAGCGAAAGATAGTCAGCCTGGAACTGATCTGCATACAGCTCAACATCGGCAAGCCAATCACCCTCAAGCCTGCCGCGCGGGCAACGGCGATACAGCAAGATATCGCTCGCAAGGTCATCGCGGTTGATGAGCTTCTTAACGGCAAACATGTGGCCCTCGCAGGCCTCAACAAAGCGCACTGGGCGCTCAAAGTCACCGTGAGCGGGCATAACGCCGTCATCGGCCCCCGCGCCGTCGAAACCCTCGGCAGCCAATCGCTCAAACTCAGGAGCAAACTCGCCGTCCGCATCGTGCCAAATCACCACACGGCGCAGCATACATGCGGGCAACGGCTGCAAAAAACGCAGCTTGAGCTGTTCTTCTACATCGATCTTGGGCATGAATATCCTTACCGTATTTGCAGTTACTTAATCTTTGCCAGCACATCCTGAAACTTGGCGTAGTTGACCTTGACGCCGTCATCCAGGTCGATCTTGATCATCTGGTCTGCCAAGTGGTGCAGTTTCTCTTCATAGACAATGGTCTCTTTGAGCTGGTCGTTGAGCTTTTTGACGCGCTTATCCAAACGCACGCGCTCGCCGCGCTCGGCACTGGCAAGGGCATCGTTGGCATAGCCGATCTGGGCACGGTAGCGCTCCTGCTGCTCATGCACATAGTCGGTGCGGATGCGAGCCAACAGGTCGGGCTGATAGCGATGCATGTAAACAAGGCACTTGAAGCCATTCTTCTTGCCACTGTCGAACAGCCAGTAGATGGGGCGCTTCTTATAGGTCTGACAGTGGTCCTTAAAGAAATCCTTTAGGAAATAGGCACGAATCACCTCGCGCGAGGTACCCTTGCCGCCGAGTGCCTCGGCAATAAAGGCCAGGTTCTGCTCAAGCGTCTCCTCGCCGTACACGGTGCGCACAAAGTCGATAAAGTAGCGCACGATGTCATCGTCAAAGTACTCGTCATCGGTAATGGGCAGCGCGTTGTCGCTATCGGGCATAAAGGTCACGTGCGCGGGATCGGGCATCTTAGCCAGATAGTCGTCGACCGTGGCGCCCTGATCGGCCAGGACCAGCCCGTCCACATCCAGCGAATAGCGGCCAAACATGCAGCCCACGGCATAGCTTATGAGCGAGGTGATCTCGTCGCGCTTGGTGCGCACGTACTTGTTGCCCTTATAGCTCTCGGGAATCTCATCGGCGGTATCGAAGATGCGCGCCACCGAGACGTACTTATCCTCAACCTCGATGGGCACCTCGCCCTCCATGTTGTAGATCTTGGCAAAGATTCGGTTGAGCTCTTCCTCATTAGCGCGAAGCCGCTCAAAGCGAGCATTAACCTCGGCCTTGCGGGCCTCGTATTTATCTTGAAGTAAAGTGGCCATGGTGGGCCGTCCTTTCATTGTTGATGATTCGTCAAGGAGGGAAATAAGCTAGAAGCGAAGGGATGTAAGGTCATCTCGGCATTACCCATCGACTCTGGAAAATTCGCTCGCTGCATCGAGCATTTGTAGGAAACGCGCCAGGGTTTCAACGAAATCGCAAGTTAAATATTGCAAGCTGCGTCAGGCGCGCAGAAGACACGCTCAATGTCATTTCTCAACTCGTTACTCATAGCCAGTCCATCACCCAACGCGGGCTGAAGCCCATCAGCAGATACTAGGCCCAGCCTTTATCAACTTCATCCATTTACATAATGTCGAATTCTTAATCAGAATTCTTGCCGTAAGTCTTCTAACATCAGTCGCCGGATCGTTCCCTCGTTTACCTGCAACATCTTCGATTGCGAACCATATATCGCCTTTTGCCTTAAACGCGCAGAATCTACCGTGAGCAAATCCATTTCTTAAGTGATAAAACAAGCTGAGCGTTTGATTACTTTTAGCGTCATAAAAGACCGCAGACTCAAAGGGCTTTGACACAATGTCACCGCAATCAAACAAATCAGCGCTCCGCAAAGCCTGTTCCATATCGCCAATGGTTGCAGCGGACCAATATAAAGATTTGTTTGAGCTTGCTGCCTTAAGTTTTTTATTCAAATATTGGGGTTTTCTCCAGGGAGTATCCCACCCGTATTCAGATACCGGGATGCTTCTGCTAGACAGCCCCGGAGCTGGGGTTTCGACAACGAAGAACCTAAGAAGCGGGGCAAGCACAGGGCCCAGTGACTTCTGAGATAGACCGCATTTAACCCATGCAGGATTAGATTCAACAAACACAACCTTATTTGCTGATACTGTTTCGAACATGAATCTCACCTAAACCAAGGGGTTGCGTTTGAAATCCCAGGAGGTTTCAAACGAGTCCCAGTCAAGTTCGGATGCATGGAGTGATTCCTGAACCAATTTCAAAACTTCCTCATTAGAAGAATCTATCCCGTGGACAGGGATGCGTTTAAGGTCTCCAACTTCATTATTAAAAGTCTGGCTCAACGCCAGCTTAATATATTGCGCTGTAGAGCTATTAAGCAGGCCAAGAATGAATAGCCTGTCTTCCTGCTTAACCGGAACAATGTAATAGCCCGCTCCGCCACAAATAGAATTGTCCGAACAATTTCGAACACTAATCGGACCACTTGTAAGCGCTGACCAGGTTAACACGCCGTTTTTATGGTAAAAACGTTCATTTTGGACACGGGCTTTTGCTTTTCCATTTTTGTCCCTATTAGTCTTAATCTCATGCCCATCATCCAGCCAATTAACAACATCTATCTGATTTCCTGACCACTTTCTGTAGTCGCCCCCATCAAGCATAAAGTGCCACTTCGCTCGAGATGGATCTCCCGTAACGCCTAGGACGTCCCGATTCGAACACTCGAACCAGCATCGAACGAAAAGATCGGTATCGCCGCACTTTAGCCCCTGCGCTAGTGAGCTGATCACAGACAATGGCGTTCCTTCCTTGAACGAAAGACGCGCCCCTTGTCCAAGCCAGTAGGCTATGGGAGTGCCGGGGATCTTCTTGAAGGTTTCGGCGTCGCGGCGGTAGAACCAGCCGCAGTCGGGGTTTTGGATGGCCTCCAGCGCCTTGGGAGCCTGAACCGTGGGACCAGTAAAATCGGCAAGACGAACGTATCCGCCCTTATAGCCATCGATATGCGAATTGTGATAGGTAAATGTGCAGATAGGCACGGTTGCCCCTGCAAAGCCAGAATACTCGAGCTGAATGAGCGTGGTTAGGGTCTTGTCATCAATAAGCCTATTTCGAAGCTTCTCGTAGCTACCGATGAACATCCAAACGAACGGAGTCATCATTCCAACTTCGCCGTGCTCGTTGGCAAAGTCCATAATGCGCACGATGAACGAAGAGAACAGGTCGCTCTTCACGTCAGAGTAGTTCTTCTTGACCCATTTGCTCATGAAGGGGTTAAAGCTGCTGCTGCCCATATACGGAGGATTAGCCACGGTGCAGGTAAAACGACGGGACAGCTTCTCGCAGATGGCGGCGGCGCCTTCGAGCTTAGTTTTGGTCGCAGAGGCAAAAAGGTCGTCGGAACAGCTCGCGGCGGCAGCTTTGAGCTCGTCAATCTCGGCCTCTGAAGGATTGAGCAGCGAGCCAATCTCGCCCAAATGACTCAACTCCTCGGCGAGCTTCTTGTTACCCGGCAGCTCGTCCTCCCCCAGCGGAATGCTCGAGAGCACGGTAACGTCGGCGCCAACGCCACGCCTAAAGAAGCGACGATCGTGCTCGCGGGCGCACATGGCAAGCGCCAGCTCCGCGATCTGCGCCGCGCGGGGATCGATTTCCATGCCCGCAAGGTTTTTAGTAAGAATAAGCTCGGGAATTTCGCGCTCACGATAGCCGCGCTCCTCGTACATATGGAAGAGCAATTCGAACGCATAGACCAGGATATGGCCCGAGCCGCATGCGGGGTCACAGAGAGTTATCTCCTCGGGGCTCGAGATGCGTATGAAGTCCTCGTGCTCAGCATCGGGCTCGATGTAATAATCCATGCACTCGCGCAGCGAACTCCCCGGGTTATTGAGCATCCACAGACGGCCGAGCGAGTTCTCGACCATATAGCGCACAATCCACTCAGGGGTGAAGAGCTGCGTGGCGGGCGCGATGTCCGCCGCCGCTGCCTTGCGCTTTGACTTGAAGAACTCGTCTTTTACGTCAGCGTTGTAGTACTGATACATCCAGCCCAGAACGGTCACGCCCTCGCGCCAGCGCTCGTCAGTGATAACGGCGTTGAGCTTGCCCACTACGCCGTCGGCCATCATGAGGCCCTGGGGCAACAGCAGCTCCATGGCACCGCCCACGCGTTCAAAGACGCCTGGCAGGCAATCGGCAAGTTCCTCGCACTGAGCCACAAAAAGATAGCGCCACAGCGGTTCATCCAAGCCCGCCATCTTGAGCTCGGCTATGCGATCGGTATCGGCCGTCGCCATCTCCACGTCCAGTGCGTTCTCCACGGCCTCGCTGCCATGGCTGCCGTCCGCGCGGCTCAGCATGCGCATACGGCCGGGAAGCCATCCGCGTGCGTCCATGAAGCGAATGGCCACGATGCGGTTGAACCAGGTGTAGGCCGCACGGTCGCGCAGGGCGTCGTGCCCCTCTGCGGCCTGTAGGCGCAGCAGCTCGTCGCGCTGCTCAACTTCGAGCGGACTCAGAGGCTGGCCGTTGACGGTCTCGGACCCAGCGGGCGCGAGCGTAGGCTCAGTGATGCCGTAGCGCACCATCTGCGCCTCCACGCCGTTAATAAGTTCCACGCGGGCCCACGTGCAGAAGTTCTTGAGAGCGGAATCGTTCATGGTTCCCGTACCTTTCAAAACGCCATAAGCCACCGGCGCATGCTTGGGCGCCGGCGGCTGAGCGGGTTAGTTAATGCGGATCTCGTCGTTTGATGCAAGCGCCTGCATAAGGCGGGCGCGCAGGTCGTCCACGTAGCGATCCACGTCCTCTGCGGTTGTGAGGCGGCTCGGCTTGGCCAGGTCGGCGCGACGCACGGTCTTGACCTTGCGCTGGGGCTTGGGCACGGGCACGGGAACGGAACCGTGACTTGGCGTAGCGGTGCCCTTGTTGGTGATCTTTTTGACCACTTCACCCGTGCTGGTGACCTCGGTGGAACGGCGCTCGTTTTCCATACGCTCGCGTGCGGCGTCCACGGCGTCGTATATCTTGTTGGCCGCCGTGATGGTCCAGCTTTCCCAGTTTGCCGCGAGGGCGTTAAGCTCGTTGAGGCTCTGGACGCCGTGGGTGCGGTTCTTGAACGACTCATACTTGGTGCCGGCGTCTGCTATGGCATCCTTGGCCTGCTTGACAAAACCATCTTGGCTCTCGGCCTGCTTCTGCAGGTCCTGCAGGTCGTTCTCGATGCGATGCAAGAACTCGTTGCGGCGCATGCCCAGGAGCTTTTTAATGTATTCCTCGACGGGGGCCATCAGCGGTTGCAGGTCTTTAATGCGGCTGTAGGGCTTGGGATCTTTGAGGATCTCGCACACCTTTGCCACATTCTCCACCGCGCCGGGAATGTCGTCGGAGGCATACTCAATGCCCTCCGTGCGACTCAAGAATTCCTTGGCGTGATCAAACGTTGCGCGCTGGTTGGAATCGAAAAACTCAGCCACCCTGTCATAGTCTTCCTTGGCGTCGAACAGGCGGTCCTCGTGCTTGGTGAACGTGGTCAAGAACGCCTCGGCCTCGTTCTGATCCTTAAGGACGTCGGCCACCTCCGAGCGCATCTTCTCGCACTCAGCCTCGCCGGGATACGGGTAGGCCGGTTTGATGCCCGTGTAGTAGTCGCGCGCCATAGCAAGGCACGTCTCGCGCAACCCCTCAAGATGCTCCTTGAGCTCGGCCACAAGCTTATCCTCGTTGGAGGGTACGGTCTTGAGGTCAAATAGGTCGCGCATAAGCTCGCCCGTGGCGCGCAGCAAACGGTCGCTCATGCGCACGCGAAGGCGCACTTGGGCCTTATCGGCATCCTTGCGCAGGAGTGCCACCATGCGGCTGTCGTTAGCTTGGACCGTCTGGCCGCCAAACAGCACCTGCGCGCGCTGCTCCCCCACAAGTTGCGCCACCACATTGGCGATGTCGACCTCGCGCCAGCCAAAGGGCCTTTGCTGGTACTGGCGCTGGATATCGCCCATAGTGGTATCCAGATGGCGCTGATGCTGCACTTTGAGGAAGTCCTCGACCTCTTTGAGCGCACGCGTGTTGCCCGCATCCATGCCATCGAGCCCCGTCTGGACGTTGCCCGCCAGCGTGGAGCGGATATCGGAATCACTCGTGACCGGCGCACCGATGTAGTCGGCCTTTTCAAAGACCACATCGCACAGCTGTGCCAGCACCTGCTCAAAGACCTGGGCAGGCTTGGCTGCACGCACCTCGACCATGCGGCCGTTGACGGCGCAACGCGCATGGAGCACGGCCTCGGTCAGAAGGGCGTCGGCCTCTTTCTCGCTATGGGCCGCCTCGCGCATCTTGGACTCAACGATCTGGCGCGTACTCGGCCGGAGCTCCTGAAGGTTGCGTGTCTTGGCGTACTTGCGGATCTTGGCGGCGTTGACGAGCGTCTCCCAGTAATCCGCCTCATCGCTCAGGGCCACGACGGCTTTGCCCGAAGAAGCCAAGGCCAGCTCGGTATCGTCCGCACGGCCCAGGTCGCTCGCCATAGTCGCCACGTAAAGCTCCATGCCGCCCATGCTGCCACCGTGGATTGAGCCGTCCACATAGCGGTCAAACGGGAAGTCGTTGGCCCCGCGGTTGAGCTTGCGCGCGTTGTAGATGCTGTCGAACAGGCGCTTCTTGATGGACTCGATCACTTGCGCGTTGTCAATCGGGGTGCGCGCGATTTCCTGCGTAATCTCCTGCTCCTCGTCGGTGAGGAAGCTATAGGTATCGCCCTGGCGCGCCACGTAGTTCTCGCGCTCCAGGCGGGCAAGGGACTCCTTGACGCGGTCCTTGAGGACACGCTTATCCACATCGAGGCCGTCGATCATAAGAATGGAGATGTTCTCGACCGTGGCCTTGACGTAGCCGATGTAACGAATCAGGTACAGGAGCTTGAGCACCCGCACGTCATAGGGCTCAAGGCCCTTTGCGTCCTCGGCCGCACGGATCGCGCGGTCGACCACCTGGATAATGCCATGCTCAAGATCTTTGGAGATGGTGTCGAAGAAGCGCCAGAACGGCACGAGCGCACCGGTCTGCTCAAGTTGGATGGTCTGAGCGCTCTCCTGGAAGGCGCTCAGCATGGAGCGCTCGCCCGTGGACATGTGCTTGGCCTTGACACCGTGCTTGCGTACCTCGGTCATCACGTCGGGCAGGAGCTTAAACTGGTAGCCCACAAACGGGTAGCTTGCCACAAAATCCTTGGAGTTAGCGTAGCCGGCAAGGTCGGAGCGCGAGCCACCCTCAAAGGTAAAGTTGTTTTTGAGCACGGCGGCGTCTTGCTCGTAGACCTGTGCAAGCATATCGGCCGCCGGCGCGGTCTTCTCGAGCACACGGCGCTGGATGACCTCGTCCACGCTGGAGCTGGAGAGCGAAAGGCGGGTGTCGAAACGACCTAAAATCTTGGAGAACTTGCCCGTATCAATCCCGCCCGGAAGACCGAGATTGTAAATGTCCTCTTGACTCGAAACCATTACCCAAACGCGGCCGCCGCAAACCGATCCCAACTCCTCGACCACCGTCTGAAGACTTAGCAAGCGATCCGAGCCGTTGTCGTTAGCAATAAACTGTCCAACCTCATCAACCATGAAAACAAGGCGAAAATCGCCACCATTGGCGGCTGCTTGAGCATCAACGTATTCTTTAACCTTTTGGGCGAACTCATCGGGTTGAAGAAGCTCGTCATCAGGGCTAGTAATCCAAGCTTTGATTTCATCGTCGCTCATGCCCAAAGTATCTTTAAGAAGCCCGCGAAAAGATTTGTTATACCTGTAGGTTTTACGATTATCGACCCATGATTTGCCCGTTAAACGCTCGAATTCATCGCGAAACTCTTGAGTCTTGCCAATTTCGTCAATGTACTCCTCAAGCTGAGCGAGCTTAGGTTTAATGCCGTAAAAACCTCGGGCCTCGTAAAACACACGCTCAAATCCATAAAGAACAGCAACGGATGACTTATCACCCTTCCATGAGCCCGCCTTGCTGTCGATATTAAAGAGAAGAGTCTGCGTAGGAATGGAACAGGCGCGCTCCATTGAAGCAAACACCATGGGATCGGCAATCTTGCCGTCAAAATAGGAAATAGCGCGCTTGCCATCAACGTTGAGGTTCCCAAGCAAATAGCTCGCAATTTTAAGGAAATGCGATTTACCGGATCCGTAGAAACCGCTGACCCACACGCCCATCTTATTGGTCGGTGAATCTAAAGAAGCGCTATAAGCATTGAAAAGAGTAGCAAAATGCCCCTGCAGCTCACGTGTCACCACGTACTCGCTAAGCTCTTGCCTGATTGACTCGTCTTTCTTATCGTCAACGACAACAACCCCGTTAATGGAACGGTTGATATCTTTCGAAAAGAGATTACGGACAATTGTTTTATCCATTTTAAGCTCCTTAAATTTGGAGAACGACAGCCAACAACGCAGGGGTCGAGGTCGACTTATGAGATATCGATCGCGCGGTAATAGTTCTCTGCTGCAAGCCTGTTAAACAAGGTGACAGACGAGCCATTAAAGCTACCGGGATAAGCCGCGATAACCGGCACATCATGGAAGTCAGACTGCATAGAATCAAACAGGTTGTGAACTCGCAAAAAGGGATAGACTTCGCCAACCCCTACAAGCAAAATCACATCGCCCGACTCGCGAGGTTGAGTCAAATCCAAAATCAGGTCGGAGACAGCATCCGGCTGGCAATAATCCACCACATCATCGAACACAGTTTCTAATCCAAAATCACCTTCTTGCTCTTGCATAGGCTCAAGGACATCAAGATCTTTAAGGATTGCCAGCACGGCGTCGTAGAGGTTCACGACCTTGAGCGTGCACGGAAGCTTGTCGGCCTCGGCATCGCGTGAAAGGGCGTCAAATAATGCACGCGCCTCAAACTCCAGCGCGGGGTCATAACAAAAGGTGTGGAAGCCGATCTCATTGCCTATGCCCCTGTTGGCCAAAAAGTCCTCGCTGCACAGGCACTCGCGCAGGAGTTGAGCGCGGCGCTCAAATTCCTGGCGGGCTCGCTCGGAGCGGGCATGCGCCGCCACGACGCTCTGGCGGGAATGGATGCCGATATTGGTGGTGATGTCCGTCGCCGGGGTGATTGCGGGGTCGACGGCGCTGTTGGCGGGAACCACGCTACATCACCTCCCTACCGGTAAGGGCCGCGATAAGCGGCTGCTCACCCAGCTGAACCAAGGCTCGCTCGACATCGGAATCGAGGAAGAGTGGTGACAGGCGCTCAGACTCCGGGCCCATACCCTCGCCGATAAGGCCGGCATGGCGGAGCGTCTGGCGAATCGAGCCCTTAATGCGCTTGACCGTGGCCTCGGTCCAGCGGGCCGCGTCCGGATACTCCGTGGTAAAGCGCGTCATAAAGGCGTTGAGGTCAGCCGCCGTGAAGGCATAGTCGAAGTTTTGCAGGCGCTCCCCCACCTCGACGAGCACGAACTCGCGCACGATATCGTAGCGGCAGATCATGCTGTAAAAGATGGCCTGGTCCGCCTGCGTGGGAGTACCGGATGCCATGAGGCCGGTTAGGGATAACGCAGCCTCGACGGCGGTTTTGGGGTCGATGCCGCGCGCGGCGCATGCGGCGTCCGTGGGCACCATGGCGTCGAGGCGGCGAAGGCACACGGTTGCGCGGTTGGCGACCATGCGCTCCGTGGGATATTGAAAGAGGTTTTCGCTCTTTACGCGTACAATGACCTGCTCGTCGCTTACGCCCTGCGTACGCAGGCCAGCGACGATGCGCATCTCATGCGGGAGGAATTGCTCGCGGGTGAGCACCCCCCCCCCCGAACGCTTTTTGCGGTTACATCCACAGTGCACGCTCCAAGGGTGTCAGAGGCTGTCACGAATGCGCCGCGGCCCGGCAGGCAGGCGCGGCGCACATGACAATAATCATACCTGTTGGTAAAAAAGTTACCACGCCCAGAGTGTCAAATGTTGAGCAACAAAATTAAATCCGGTTAACGGTTATTTTCGCAGCTCAGAAGCTTTGACGAGGTTGCCCCAAATCACACTTGCCAGACAACCGCGCTTGTGAATCTGTCCCCGCCCTCCGCTACACTCAACATAGAATGAAGGCCGAGGCGGATCGTATGTGAGCCTCGAGGCAACCCTCCCCCATGTAACCATCCTGTAAATCATAGCGGCGCACTCGAGTTTTACCGTGATGCGGTCGCACCCGGCGCTGCACTGTGCTAAAGTATCCCGAACGTTCAAACGACTACGAGGGGAACTAGAAGATGGCACGTGTGCACAACTTCTCAGCTGGCCCGGCCGCACTGCCTACAAGCGTGCTCGCCGAGATCGCCGACGAGATGATGGACTACCGCAGTTGCGGCATGTCCGTGCTCGAGATGAGCCATCGATCTAGCATGTACCAGCAGATCATCGACGACGCCGAGGCAACCCTGCGCCGCCTGCTGAGCATCCCCGATAACTACCGTGTTCTGTTTTTGCAGGGCGGCGCCACGCTGCAGTTTGCGGGCATCCCGATGAACCTCATGCGCCGCGGCCGCGCCGGCTACGTCGTGACCGGCAACTTCGCCAACAAGGCGTACAAGGAAGCCGCCAAGTACGGCGAGGCCGTGCTGCTCGCGAGCTCCGAGGACGCCAATTTCGACCGCATTCCCGCCATGGCCGACATCAACGCGCGCATTGCCGCCGAGGCCGCGGGCGGCGGGCTCGACTACGTCTACATCTGCCAGAACAACACCATCTTTGGCACCATGTACCACGAGCTGCCTAACTTCGGCGACGTACCGCTGGTCGCCGATGTCTCGAGCTGCTTTTTGTCGCAGCCGCTCGACGTCGAGCGCTACGGACTCATCTACGCCGGCGCTCAGAAAAACGCCGGCGCCGCGGGCGTCACCGTGGTTATCGTGCGCGACGACCTGATCGCCGACGGTCCAGCCTTTGCGCAGACGCCGCAGTACATGGACCTTAAGACCCAGGCCGCCAAGGGCTCCATGCTCAACACGCCCAACACCTTTGGTATCTACGTGTGCGGCAAGGTGTTCCGTTGGGTTGAGCAGACCGGTGGACTTGCCGCCATGGCCGAACGCAACTGGGCCAAGGCCAACCTGCTCTATAACCTGCTCGAGCACAGCGTGCTGTTCCATGGCACCACACAGGCCGACAGCCGCTCCATCGCCAACGTCACCTTCCGTACCGGCGATGCCGACCTCGACGCCGCCTTTGTCGCAGGCGCGGCCGAGCACCAGATTCAAAACGTCAAGGGCCATCGCCTGGTGGGCGGCATGCGCGCCAGCGTCTACAACGCCGTAACCATGGAAGACGTGCGGGCACTGGCCTCGTACATGAAAGACTTCGAAGCGCAGCATAGTTTGAGCCCGCGATCTAACTAGCCCGCAACGCGCGGGCCGACCAGCCACTTCAAACCACCCTGCTTAGATCAAAACCTGCTAAGGAGTTTTTCCATGCGTAAGATTAAGACCATCGACGACATCACTAAAGACGGCAAAGTCGAGTTTGGCGAGGGCTACGAGTTTGTAAGCACCGCCGAGGAGGCCGACGCCATCCTGATGCGCTCGACCGACCTGCACGGCTACGAGCTGCCCGAGGGCATTCGCGCCATCGCCCGCTGCGGCGCCGGCGTCAACAACATTCCCGTCGAGGAGTACGCCAAGAAGGGCGTCGTTGTCTTTAACTCCCCCGGCGCCAACAGCAACGCCGTCAAGGAGCTCGTCCTGGGCATGCTGGTGCTTTCGAGCCGCGGCGTGGTGCAGTCGATGAACTGGGTGCGCGACAACGCCGACGACCCCGATATCCAAGTCGACGCCGAGAAGGCCAAGAAGGCCTTTGTGGGTCGCGAGCTCAAGGGCAAGCGCATTGGCGTCATCGGCCTGGGCAACGTGGGCTCCAAGGTCGCCAACGCCTGTGTCGATCTGGGCATGGACGTCTACGGCTACGACCCGTTCATTTCCGTCGAGCACGCGTGGGTGCTGAGCCGCGAGGTGCAGCGCGTGGGCACGCTCGAGGATCTGTGCCGCGGCTGCGACTACCTCACCGTGCACGTGCCCAGCAAGGCCGACACCATCGGTATGATCAGCACCGAGCAGATTAACCTGCTAGCGCCCGACGCCGTGCTCATCAACTACGCGCGCGAGACCATCATTGACGAAGACGCCGTCGACGCCGCCCTGCGCGAGGGCAAGCTCAGCTGGTTTAGCTGCGACTTTGCCACGCCCAAGACCGTCAAGATGCCCAATACGTTTATCACCACGCATTCGGGCGCCGGCACCGGCGAGGCCGAGGCCAACTGCGCCGACATGGCCATCAGCGAGCTCAAGGATTACCTGGAAAACGGCAACATCGCGCACAGCGTCAACTACCCCGCCTGCAGCATGGGCAAGGCGCGCGCCGCAAGCCGTATTGCCTGCCTGCATGCCAACGTGCCCAACATGATCGGCCAGATCACGGCCATTCTCGCCAAGGACAACGCCAATGTGCAGCGCATGACCAACGAGTCCGCTGGCGAGAACGCCTACACCATGTTCGACACCGATGAGCACCTGGACGGCAGCACGATCGAGGCGCTCAAGCAGATTCCGTCGATGTATCGCGTGCGCGTGATTAAATAGCGCCGGTGCCAAGCCTGCCAGACAGACCACGAAGCCCATTCGCCCCCCCGTATTCACGAAACGGGGGGGCGATTTTGTTGCTCCGGACGACTTTAAAATGATACCCAGAACAAGTTTTTTCAGATAATCGATAGTGAGGCTCCAGTCGCTAAGCACACCCGCTTTGATAAACAGCTTTATCAGGGACTTTAGTAGGTAAAAATCGGTCTCTATGTGCCGAATGTAAGTTGACTGTCTATTTTCCGAAACAACTTATTCTAGATAGCATTTTTAGGGTCCCTCCAAGGCAAAATTGAAGCCTTTTTGCGACCAGAACTCTAGCTCGCGCTACCGTTTACCCACCGCGCGACTACATTCCCGCCCAATCGATAAAAATCTCCTCACGAAGCCGCCGTTCGAGCTCCTGCTGTCGCGGCGTCTTGTCTTTCAGCGGCACATCGAGATAGGACATGATGAGCTCCATCACCACGCGGAAGGCATCGAAGTCGGCCAGCTGACCATAGGTCATCAGAACGACGGGATATCCCATGGCTTGCAAGGCCGTCGTTCGATCGGAGTCCGAAATCTTGGATTCAATGGATCCGTGAATGGCTTTACCCTGGCATTCAACCAGACACTCTCGGCTGCCGTCCTTATTTGCCAGCAGGATATCGGCATAGCGCCTATCAAGCCCCGAAATCAGACGGGCGCTGCGCGTCATACGAATCTCAACGTTATTGGTAAGGCGCAGCCCTTCGCCGCCGCGCAACCTCGTAAGACCAAACAGCATCGAAGCCTGGACCTCGAGCGGCGATGCTGCCACCCCCGTAATGCATTTCGCGGCTCGTATGAACGATTTAGCGCCGCGGAGCCCCCGGACCTTATCGACGAACTCTGTAAGCTCAGAGAGCTCGATCAAGGGAGGTCGTTTCCACAAGTCCGTTGGATTCCCCGAGACATCCTTTACGTTTTCCCGGCCCGACCGTGCGTCACTCCATCGGCTCCCATATGCCTGCTCAAGTGCCGACTTTACCTGAGGCGCAATCTTGCACACGGCAAAGGTGCCGCACATCTCATACATGCACATGATTAGACGCTCGTTTGAGACCGAGGAAGCCAGGGTCAGCAGGGTAAAGAGTGGGGACGCAACATCGAAGCCAAACTCCGTCTGCCGCACGGAATCAAACGGCCTCTCCCCGTTCCAAACATGCCTGACAATGCGATCGCCCTTACGTCCGCAGCTGCCCTGCGCCAACACGTGTAACGGGGTGCCCAGGAAATGCGTGACGAGCGGATGCTCACATAGGTGCTCCCTGCGCGGATCGTCCGCAGAATCGGGCAGGTCCGGCATTATTGCCAAAACCTGTGGAGGTATCCGGTAATACCTAAAGGCTGATATGTCGCACAGCATGTCGTCCATGAAGAGTACGTACCCAGTACGTCGTTTGTGAGCCCGCCCAGACGACAAACGCGATGGCTCGGCCTGCGAACGGTAAATACTGCTACTTGCACGTCGTGAATCTCTCGGGAGGCTTACAATCGGTTTGGAAAGCAAACTGATTGTGAGGTTGCATATGGTTGATGAGGACTTTGCCTGGCGGCTTGCGCAGGACCTTGTAAAGATTGACAGCTCAGACCCCGGCGCATATGAGGGCGAGATTGAGCACTTCATTAAGAGGCTCATTGAGCAGCAGCTAGCGCAGCTTGATAGTCCTGCGCTCGATGCTGTGCGGATTGAGGAGCTCGAAGTGCTCCCCGGGCGCCGCAACCTTATGATTACCGTGCCGGACGCGAGCGACGAGGCGCGGCTCGTCTACATCTGCCACATGGATACCGTCACCCTGGGAGATGGCTGGGACGCAGACATACCGCCGCTCGGGGCGACCGTGCGGGACGACAAGCTCTATGGCCGCGGCGCCTGCGACATGAAGGGCGGTCTGGCCTGCGCCATTGCCGCACTTATTCACACGTTTGAGCGTATTGCGGCGAAGGGCGCACTTCCCCACCGCGGCTTTTCGCTCATTTGCTCGGTTGACGAGGAGGACTTTATGCGCGGCTCCGAGGCGGCCATCGACGCCGACTGGGTCGGCTCGCGCGAATGGGTGCTGGATACCGAGCCCACCGACGGACAGATTCAGGTGGCGCACAAGGGGCGCACGTGGTTCGAGATCGACATGGCCGGCGTCACAGCGCATGCGAGCCAGCCGTGGAAGGGCGCCGACGCCGTCGCCGCCATGGCCGAGGTCGTCTGTGCGCTGCGCCGTGCGTTCGCGGCGCTGCCCGTACATGATGACCTGGGGCCTTCGACCGTCACATTTGGACAGATCGAGGGCGGCTATCGCCCCTATGTCGTGCCCGACCACGCCAAGGTCTGGGTCGACATGCGCCTGACCCCGCCGACCGATACGGCCGCCGCAATCAATATGGTCGAGCATGCCATCGCCGTCGCCGAAGCCGCCGTTCCCGGTTGCCATGGCAGCTACACCGTGACGGGCGACCGCCCCGCCATCGAGCGCGACCCGAACTCTCCCCTTCTAGCAGCGCTCAAGCGTGCCGCCGATGACGTGACGGACGCGGACACGACCGTCGGCTTCTTTACCGGCTACACCGACACCGCCGTCATTGCCGGCAAGACAGGTAACCGCAATTGCATGAGCTACGGTCCCGGGTCGCTCGCGCTCGCGCACAAGCCCAACGAATATGTGCCCCACGCCGACATCGTTCGTTGTCAGCAGGTGCTAATCGCGCTCGCCGATAACGTGCTCTGGGACGCGAGCGGCCAAGTTGGGGCATAATAAGCCGCGAACAAACCGACTCGTGCGTTAGGACCGCCCCATGAAAGCACTTCCGTTTCCCTGCATCCGCCCGGCTCAGGACCGCGTGCTCGAGGCACTGCCTGCAATGGGCAGCATCCTGAGCGGCAACGATGCTCTGCGCGGAGCCATTGCCGATGGTCTGATGCTCAAGGATCCAGGCGCGGCGTATTACGTGTACGAATGCTCGGGTGAGCCGGGACGCGTGACGGGTGTCGTGGCGATTTGCCCGGTTAACGTGCTGACGGGCGGCGACGAGGCTGCCGCCGAGAGCATCGACGCACTCGCCACCGCGCGCGCGATCGCCGAGCTCAAGGTGCAGCCGCGCCCCGTGTCGCTCGCCTACGAGGCGTCGCCCGTCATGGATATCATTTTGAGCGCTGCCAAAGAGGGCGCATCGCTCTACGCCGTCACCGATCCCGCGGGCGTCACACATCGCGTGTGGGAGGTCAAGCGCGAGGACGCCGTTGCCGCCATCCGTGCCATGCTCGATCAGGCGCCCGACCCGGTGTTCGCCGGTGACTCCGCCTATGTCGCCGCACTGGCTGGGGCATCGCAGATTCTGGCCGACGAGGCCCGCGCTGCCGGCGCCTACTCTGGCAAAGAGCCGTTCAACTTTGCTGTAGCCGTGCTGTTCCCCGCCGCGCAGGTCAGCGGCAGCGCGCCGCAGGTTCCGACGGGTCTGCTCACTCACCAGGTCTCACGGTTCTAGCGAACTCAAACGCTAAGCTGGAAAACCCAGCATCCAAACAAACAAGGGGCGGAGATGCAGCAAACGCATGCACCTCCGCCCTTTTCGCATCAAACAATTACGCCGGTAAACCGGGCCGCAACGTCAGCGTCATCCACGCTGCGGACCTGCCGCCGCCACGAGCGGCTCTAGCCCCAGCTCGCGCGCGTAGTCTTCCTGCGTAAAGACTTCGACCAGTTCAAACGTATCGGCCGCATCGTCAAACGCAAAATGCAGCACTGAGCAGTTGCCCGGCACGCGTTCGCGCTCGTCGGCCGCCGCGCCCCGCACGTGGTCCAAAAACTCCTTGATAGCTGAGCCATGACTTACCGCGAGCACGCACGTATGGTCCGGACGCTGCATAAGATCGGTCAGCGTCGCCACCATGCGCGTGCGCACCTGGATCTGGCCCTCGCCGCCAAATTGACGATAGAAATCGCGCCACGGGCGCTCGGGCATGAGCATCACGCGCTCGGCCTCAAAGTCGCCAAAGAACCACTCACGCAGGCCGTCCAGGCGCTCGTACGCCAAGCCCGGCCACAAGTTGGCGATAGTCTGCTCGGTGCGATGAAGCGTGGAGGTGTAGGCATGATCGGGCTCAATGCCGCGCGCACGTAAAAACATGCCGGCGCGCGCCGCCTGGTCGCAACCCAACTGCGTAAGCGGCGAATCACTCCACCCCTGAATGATACGCTTAAGGTTGAATATCGTCTGTCCATGACGGACCAGATACAGATCTTTATTCATAGGGGTCCTTTCGTTCGTTACCAACCCAAAAGCGAAAACGCCCCGTCGCAATAGCCAAAATGAAGCACGGCACCGTTGTCGGGCAGCTCTCCCCCGCCAGTCACATACTCAAGAAACTCCTGGCAGGCTGAGCCATGGGAAACCGCCAGCACGCAGTCGTGCTGCGGCCTGGCCATAATACGGGACAGCGCCGCGACCATGCGCGACTGAAGCTGCACTTCCGACTCGCCGCCAAAGGCAACAGGATAATCGCCCCAGGGCTGCGGCGGCATCTCGCGATTTGATGTGCCCTCCAGCGAGCCAAAATGCCACTCACGCAGGTCATCGACCAGCTCAATGGAACGGCCCTCGCCAACGATAAGCTCGGCCGTATGCCGCGCCCGGCCTAACGGCGAGGAATACACATGATCAAAGGCCACGCCACGCGCCGCAAACGCCGTACGCGCCGTCAGCGCCTGCTCGCGCCCGCGCGCCGTAAGCGGCGAATCGTGCCAGCCCTGCAAAATGCTCTGCACATTGAGCTCAGTCTGCCCATGCCGCACCAAATACAGATCTGCCACACACCCTCCCCTCGTACCACCACAAAGGGGACGGGTACCTTTGTGGTGGTTTACCGCCGGATCACACCGCGGTGACACTCAACTACACCAGCACGTCGGCGAGCGAACGCTTGGGTACGTGGTGCACCCGCGCCTCGTCGCGCCAATAATTGATGGAGCCGTCGGGATTGGAATCGATCGCATCGATCACCTGTGTCTCGGCCGGAACGCCAAACGCCATGATCAGCTTGAGCTCATACTTGTCGTTATCGAGCCCCATGGCATCGATCGCGCGGGGCGTAAAGGCCTTGAACATGCAGGCTGACACCTCGGGCGTGGCGCTGCGGGCGGCGAGCATCATCGTCTGCGCGGCAATGCCCGTGTCGACCTCGGTAATGGGAGCGGCAGGCTTGCCCGGAACGGCGCGCTCGGCCAAAATCGCGATATAGCCGGTCGGGCGCTCGCCCTCGGCAGGACCCGGCCAGTCCTTAAGCGCGCCGGCCCATGCAAGCTCATCAAATACGCGCGCGCAGTCCTCGGCACCGCTCACCACATGAAAACGCAGACGCTGAGCATTGGCGCCGCAGGGAGCCAGGTGCGCCAGTTCCGCCAGCTCAAGCAAAAACTCGCGCGGCACGCGCATGGACTCGTCAAAGCGACGGCACGTACGGGCACGACGGACCAGCGCATCAAACGCTTCCAGACCGAGCTTTTCGCAACCTTGCTTTGCCATCGATTCGACACTCGACGGTGCCTCGGGAACTGCTTCGTTCATAGGGACCCCCAATACAAGCCAATTGTCCTTAGGAAAATCTAACCTAAAACGTGGGCAATAACGAACAGGGCTGCAATGTTCTACACCTGTTGAATAGAAAATCGCGACGTGGGGAACAACGGAAACAATTCGGGACCTTTGGGTTACGTTTCGCCCTCCCCGACCCATACGCTAGCGCCTTTAAGCGTTACTGGTTGTAACGATCAAGGCTTACGCCGCACGGAAAGGAGACATTATGGGCATCTTTAAGAACGATGACCAAAAATCGAGCCAGTTTGGATTTGACGAGAAAAGCATGGCAGGCAAGGCCGTCAAGGCCGTGCGCTGGATTTACGCCATCACGGGCGTCTTGGCGCTCGTCGCCGGCATCGCACTGCTGTTTGCGCCCGCCAAATCCCTCGTCTTCCTGACGACCGTCTTGGGCATCTACTTTGTGATCACGGCCGCGATCAGGCTGTTTACCGCTGTTTTCGAGCCGCTGCTGCCCACCGGCTGGCGCGTTACGAGCATCATCTCCAACCTGCTCATCATTCTGGGCGGCGTCATAATCCTGCGCAACCAGGCCTACTCGACCGCGACGCTCACCACGATGGTGGTTATCGTGGCCGGCTTTGGCTGGATTGTCGAAGGTGTCATGTCCATTCTGGAGTCCGAGCTTTCGTCCAACCGCGCCCTCGCCATCCTGAGCGGCGCACTTTCCATCATCGCCGGCATGTTCGTGTTTATCTATCCGCTGTGGTCGGCCAAGATGCTCGTCATCTTTAGCGGCGCCGCGCTGCTGGTGTTTGGCGTAACGCTGATTGTTCGCGCTATTCAATTTGGCAAACTGGTGCACTAGATGCCGCGAACGCTCTTTATTGATGCCGACGCCTGCCCGGTCACGCGCGAGTCGATTGACTGCGCGCGGCGGGCGGGCGTCGCCGTTGTTATCGCCGGCAACAGCACGCAAAACCTGGAACGGCACATTCGCCGCGACGACCCGCGCGATGCCGAGCACGCGCGACGCGGCTTTTGGGTCACGACGCTCGACGTGAGCGTGGGCGCCGACAGCGCCGACTTTGCCATTGTCGAACGCCTGCAGGCGGGCGACGTGGTCGTGACGCAGGACATTGGCTTGGCGAGCATGGTGCTCGGGCGCGATGCCGCCGCTATCGGTGTGCGCGGGCGCGTCTACGACAAAGCAACCATCGACATGCAGCTGTTTATTCGCCACGAGGAAAAGAAGGTGCGCCGCGCCGGCGGACGCACTCGCGGGCCGGCGGCATTTACCAGCGAAGACCGCGCCCGCTTTAAACGCAACCTCACCGAGCTGCTGCGCTAACCAAGGTAGATTTTTGGGACATGTCCGGAAATCTACCTTTTTGTTTTGAGCGGTGTGAGCGCTCGGAATCCATGGCTCAACAAAAAACGGGCTTCAAAATGCCATGCGTCGCCGCATTGCGCAGGCGCTGAGCATGGCTATTTGAAGCCCATTTTTTAGGCCCACTTAGAGGCCAACGGCGGAGAGGATGAGGCCCCAGCCAGCGCCGATGACGTACATCATGATCAGGAACACGGCATTTTCGCGGGCGCTGCGGTTGGTGCGGAACAGCACCAGATAACCCACGCCGGCGGAAATGAGCGTGCCGGCGAGCATCGGCGCCAGTTGCAGCGCGCCTTCCAGATACAGCTGTGTAATGACCACGCTCGCCGAGCAATTGGGAATCAGCCCGACAAGCGCCGAACCCAGGACAGCGAGTGTCTCGTTGCCGCGCAGGAACTGCTCGATCGCGGACTCGCCGAACGTCTCGAGCACGGCGACCAGAATCAGCGTCACCAGAAAAATGAATACCGAGACCTGCACGGTGTGCGAGATCGCACTGCGGATGATCGACAGGACAGGCGTCCCTTCGTGGGAGTGAGAGTGACCGTGACCATCATGGTGTTCATGTTCGCCCTCATGACCGTGATCGTGGCCATGTCCGTGTTCGTGCTCGTCCTCGTCTTCATCACAACCGCAATGGTCGCGCTCGCACAGCTCGTGGATGTGGTCGGCGCTCACGCCTGCCTCGGCCACCTCGTCGATGATGTCACCGCCGCTGTGGTCGTCGTGCGCGCAGTTCACGTGGGCCGGGTTGGCCGCGGTTCCCAGCACGGTACGGCGAATCGCCGCGTGCGCGCGGGCGTTACGGCGCAGGCCGCGAATGGCAGCGTCCACGATAAAACCCGTGACCAGTGCGATCAGCGCTTTCGAAGCCAAAAGCATCGCCATAGTCTGCACGGGAACCTGCTCGGCAAGCAACAGCGGCAGCATCTCATCGGAGGTCGAAAGGAACACCGCCACCAACGTGCCCAAGGTCACGACACGGCCGGCGTACAGCGTTGCTGCCATGGCCGAAAATCCGCACTGCGGCACCATGCCCAGCAGCGAGCCAACCACGGGACCCGCAGCGCCGGCGCGCTTGATAGCGCCGTTGACGCGGTCGCCCGCAACGTGCTCAAGTGTCTCGAGAGCAAGATACGTCACCAACAAAAACGGCACCAGCGACAGCGTGTCCTTGCCGGCGTCGAGCAGAATATCAATCAGTAAATCCATGACGGATGGAACCTTTCGTGTCTTTCGGCAGCATTGTAAAAGTCCTAGCGGTCAACTAGGGTATTGTAGTTGTCCCGGGCGCGGTGCCAATAGTTGCCTATGGTAAACTATCATCTCGCCATAACTCAGTAACCTCGAGCCGCACAACGCGGCCCGTCCAAGGAGTAGCATATGAACGTATCGCAAGCACTCGAATACGAGCGCCAGCCGTTTATCCCCATGTTTATCTACGGCGACCACGGCGCCATGGAGTCCGAGCGCCAGAAGGGCGAGGAGGCCCTCAAGGTGCTCGAGACCGAGTACTTTACCGCCGAGGGCGACCCCGGCTTCGACTTTGCCACCGTGCGCGACCTGGCCGACCGCAACCGCGACCTGTGCGACCAGATTGGCGAGGCGCGTCTGCGCAACGTGACGCCCGCGACGCTCTCGCGCGGCCTGTCCGATGCCGACACCTGCGCCGCCATCGGCAAGATGCAAAAGCGCACCGCCGCGTCCGTTATGCGCGAAATCCGCGGCGACCGCGACGCGCTCGGCGTGGCCTACGCCCGCAAGCCCATCCAGGGCACCGTGCTCGGTATCGACATCGAGACCACCGGCCGTGCACCCGAGCGCGGCTATATCATCAACGTGGGCTGGGAGATCATGGAGCTCACCAGCGACGCCGTCCCGCATGACGCCGAGGCACACTACTGCGGCCTGCCCGACATCTACCGCGGCGAAGATGTGCCGCTGTCGAATATCCACCACATCACCTGGGACGACATCGACGGCAAAAAGCCGTTCCGCGAGAACAAAGAGCTGCAAAAGCAGCTGCTCAAGCTTATGAAGAAGTACCCGTACATGGCACACAACGCCGCCTTTGAGGACAGCTGGTTCAAGATCCACCTGGACGGCTACGCCGAGGCACGCCGCGCCGGCAAGATCATCGTCATCGACTCGCGCCAGATCTGCCGCAGCCTGGACGCCGACGTGCGCTCGCTCCCCCGCGAGTCCGCCCCAGCCGCGCTCGAGAACTGGGCGCGCCGCCGTGGAACCCTCGCCGCCGACGCCAACGAGCAGCACCTGGGCTTGGACGACACCGACCTCATGCTCCGCACCGTCCAAGCCGAGTTCAACCTCAAGAACCTATTCGCGAAATAACCGATCCATCTGCGGGAGCGCCTGCCAGGCACAGCGCAATCCGTCTGGGCACACCGGCACGCAGTAAACTAGGGCGCAGCCTTATGGCTGCACCCTAGTTTTCATCAAAACGAGCAAATACGCGTGCTTCACATAGTCGGCAGGTTGGCCCACCTACATTTTTCGAGTTGTTCGGCCAGCTGAACCACTAGTCAAGGCCCCTTGAACCGCAATCGAGCGCTATAGTCGCCCCAATTTCGCAACCAAGCCCTATAAATCTACCTGAATCAATTCGAATAGGACGTTGCGATCGCACCATTCGTATAGGATAAGGCCGAATAACTCAAATTATGTTGGTGAGGCATCTGAGCGGTCGGCAAAAACGCTTAGAAGCTACGAATCCGCAACTAAAGTTCACCAAAATGGGGCAGCCGACAGAAACCTCCCCAGCCGAAGCTGCCCCCCTCAATACGACAGCTCAAAAACCCACCGTTCGCAGAAGATAAGCCGCGCCCCAATACCGTTGCCCGAAGTTTCGAGCGTATATGGCGTCCGCTATGCCATCATGCGCGTATGGGAATCGTTCTGTCACATACCACGGCACGCGCTGTATACCAAACAGTCAACTCGCTCGCAAGCCACGCGACCGATCCCATATCTATGGAAAAGATCAAGGTGTCTGCGCCGACCACGTCCAACCTGGAAGCGGCGCGAGCATGGCTCAACAGAAAGAATGTCGATTCTGAAAGCATCCATGTGCTGACGTTTTCCAATAATGCCAAAAGGCACCGCAAGGGCTGCATCTGCCACTGCACGCGCTATACGTTTGATGCAGAAAGCTACCTAGAACTCGAGCCGAACGTCTACATCGTCGACATCAAGCTGTGCGCGTTAGAAGCAACAGCCGACCTCAACCTTTCGGAGCTCGTTGAGTATTACTTTGAAATCTGCGGCTCCTACGCGCTTGGAACGTCCGACGAAACTCAATATCGCGAGCGCCCAGCCCTAACCAGCGTTGAAGAGCTCAGAGCCTTCTTTTCAGAGGCATCGGGGTATCGTGGATCTAATAAAGCACTTAAGGCACTTTCTTATGTACGCGAAGGCTGTCGCTCCCCACTCGAAACGGCGTTTGTCATGATGCTGACAATGCCCAAGTCAATGGGTGGCTTAGCCATACGCGCTATCAAAACGGACTATCCGATCCCAGTCCCCAAAAGATACGCCGCCCTAACGCGACGGACGGTTTTCTACCTCGACGCGCTGCTCGAAAATTCGATGACCGATATCGAATACAACGGCTTTTACCACGACGAGCCCGAACAGCAATCAATTGACGAGGAACGCCGAAACACGCTGCGAAACATGGGATATGCCGTTATCACAGTTAGTCGTCATTCGTTTTTCAAGCAGTCCGCTTTTAGGCGGGTCATGGAAGCGATTCGCATTCGCGAGAAGATATGGCCCGGTCGACTCCCGGATAACTTCGCCATCCTGCAAGAAACTCTTCGTCAATTTGTCTTGCGGCGCTACTTCGAATACGGTCGCCGCGTCCTGGAGACACTCAAAGAAGAAGAGGCCGCCAAGCGCGAAATTGCAAGCCAATATCCGCAAGCTGATGACCCGAGCATCAACGATGTGCCAGAACCCGACGACATGCAACACGTCGGGGCCCTTGCTGAGGAAATCAATGGGCCTTGGGAATGCGACATGTTCGCAAAAATCGATGAAAACCGCACGGAAGACGACACGATTATTGATCTAATTGAGAATTCGCTCTTCTAAAGGCGATCTCTGCGGATGTCCACCTACATTTTTCGACTTATTCGGCCACCGATGTGCCAGATTGGCTGCAGCAATGCTCAATATAACTTTAGATAAAACTGATTCTGCAGGAACTCCCGTAGAGGAAGAACTGATTCTCGCGGTATTTAACACGATAAAGTACAAATATGAACAGTTCTAATGCTTCTCAAGGTGGCTTTCTTAGCATGCTGGCCGAACATCTCGAAATATGTTGGCGAGCATTGCGTCGATGTCTCCCAACCCGCAGAAAATCGCAGAGGCGGCAAGCAGTCATCGAAATTAACGTAAATAGTATTGACATATGAACATGCGCTCATATAATCGGAAGTAAGTTATATGAGCGCATGTTCATATGAAAGGATGTTGCAATGAGCAGCCACGCTGATGAAACAAAGACTGGCATCGAGGCCACCGAGCTGATCGTCCCCACCACCTGCTCGCCCGAGGACCTTCCCGACGAGGAGCTGTTGTACGACCTGGCCGACCTGTTCAAGGTCTTCAGCGACACCACACGCATCAAGATCCTCTATGCCCTCATGGGCCGCGAGCTCTGCGTGGCTGACATCGCCGAAGCGACCGCAACCTCGCAGTCGGCAGTATCGCACCAGCTGCGCACGCTTAAGCAGTCGCACCTGGTCAAGTTCCGCCGCGACGGCCGCAACATTCTCTACTCGCTCGCCGACGATCACGTCTACACCATGCTTAACCAGGGCATGAGCCATATCTGCGAATAGCAATCAACCACGGTATCAGCGCGGCCGGCACCCAGACCGCTAACACAGGGAAAGGAACCCACCATGAAAAAGCAGTTCAAGCTCGACGAGATCGATTGCGCCAACTGCGCGCGCGAGCTTCAGGACGAACTTGCCAAGCTCGAGGGCGTCAAGTCCGTTTCGGTCAACTTTATGACCCAGAAGCTGACGCTCGAGGCCGACGACGCCAAGTTCGACGAGGTCCTGGACCGCGTCGTTGAGTTCACCGCCGACGCCGAGCCGGACTGCGAGATCATTCTCTAACCCGCGCATACGTTGACCTGCGAGGCCGCGCTTGCCGCGGCCTTTGCTCGCGAAATTATATGAGCGAGTGTTCATAAACTCAAATGAGAGGTTTGAATCATGACAGCCGCCGATCCCAAAAAGAAAAAGAAGAAGCGCAAGAAGAAAGAGTCCCTTGAGCATAAGCGCAACCGCATCCTGGTAGCACTGGGCATTTTTGCCGTTGTTTATGCCCTCGACGAGCTCGGCGCCCTCACTATCGCATTTGGGGAGCCCGGCAACATCTACGCCAGCTTTGTGCTGTTCCTCGTGCCGTTTTTGATTGCCGGCTACGACGTACTGCAAAAGGCATTCAATAACATCCGCCGCGGCAAGGCCTTCGACGAGAGCTTCCTCATGGCCGTCGCGACCATCGGCGCGTTTGCCATGGTGCTCTTCCCCGACACCGACCCGCACATGGCCGAAGGTGCCGCTGTCATGCTGTTCTACCAGGTCGGCGAGTTGTTCCAGGCATACGCCGTGGGCAAGAGCCGCAAGTCGATCAGTGCCATGATGAACATCGCGCCCGACTACGCTAACGTCGAGCAAGCCGACGGCACACTCGAACAGGTCTTTCCCGATGACATCGCCGTCGGCACCGTGATCGTGGTCAAGCCCGGCGAGCGCGTGCCTATCGACGGCGTCATCGTCGAGGGCGAAACCCAGCTCGACACCGCCGCACTCACGGGCGAGTCGGTCCCCCGCCCGGCCAAGACCGGCGACGATATCATCAGCGGTTGCATCAACATGACGGGCCTCATCCACGTGCGCACCACCAAGCCCTTTGGCGAGTCAACCGTCGCGCGTGTTCTGGAGCTCGTGGAGAATGCCAGCGAAAAGAAGGCGCGCACCGAGAACTTCATCACGCGCTTTGCCCGCGTCTACACCCCCGCCGTCACTGGCGCTGCCGCGGTGCTCGCGCTTGGCGGCGGCCTGGTGACTGGCGCTTGGTCCGATTGGATCCTGCGCGGCCTGACCTTCCTGGTCGTCAGCTGCCCGTGCGCCCTCGTGATCAGCGTACCGTTGAGTTTCTTTGGCGGCATCGGCGGCGCGTCCAAGCTGGGCGTTCTCATCAAGGGCTCCAACTACCTCGAGACGCTCGCCGACGTGGACACCATCGTCTTCGACAAAACGGGCACCCTCACCAACGGCACGTTCTCAGTCGTCGCGGTGCACCCCGAGGCTGGCTATACCGAGCAGTCGCTGCTCGAAGTCGTAGCCCTTGCTGAGTCGTTCTCCGATCACCCCATCGCGCAGTCCGTGCGCGACGCCTACCAGGGCGAGGTCGACCCCAAGCGCGTGAGCGACTCCGCCAACGACGCGGGCCACGGCGTGACGGCAACCATCGACGGCAAGCACGTCGTCGTTGGCAACGCCAAGATGCTCGGCGCGGCCGGCGTTGAAGCACCGGACTGCGAGGTTGTCGGCACGATCCTCCACGTGCTCGTTGACGGCGTGTACGCCGGCCACATCGTGATTGCAGACACCGTTAAGGCCGATGCGGAGCAAACGATTCGCGACCTGCATGCCGCCGGTATCAACCGCACCGTCATGCTCACGGGCGACCGCGAGGAGGTTGCAGCGTCTGTGGCCAAGCAACTCGGTCTCGACGAGTTCCACGCGCAGCTCCTGCCGGGCGACAAGGTCGAGCGCGTTGAGGCACTACTCGCGGCCGAAAGTGGCAAGGGCAAGCTCGCCTTTGTCGGCGACGGTATCAACGACGCGCCTGTGCTTACGCGCGCCGATGTGGGCATTGCCATGGGCGCCATGGGCTCCGACGCCGCGATCGAGGCCGCCGACGTGGTGCTGATGGACGACAAGCCGTCCAACATTTCCCGCGCGATCCGCGTGGCGCGCAAGACCATGTCGATTGTTTGGCAGAACATAATCTTTGCGCTGGGCATTAAGCTGCTGATCCTTGTGCTGGCAGCGCTGGGTATCGCCAATATGTGGCTTGCCGTCTTTGGCGACGTAGGCGTGGCGATCATCGCCATCCTGAACGCCATGCGCGCGATGGGTGTCAAGAACCTGTAGCGCTCGTGGTCCCTCCGGCCGGGGCCGGGCTTGGTTTTGAAAACGTCCTCGCGCATGAGGCCCGTCTTTCCTGCTCCTGCGGAGCAACGGAAAGG